>CAXTRY010000008.1:0-57204 GCA_964246805.1 uncultured Acidobacteriaceae bacterium | reverse complement strand
CTGTCGAGCTGCATGACGATCAGGCCGGGTGTCTGCGCGGCACCATTGTTGAGGAAGCGGAGGTTCTGCTGGACCTCGGCGGCGGTCGCCATGCGGAAGAGGCCAGTACTGTTGCGGATTTTGAGAAACTCCTGAAAGACGGCGGTGGTCTGCCCGATTTCGGCAGGGGTGGGTTTGAGCGCGGGGTTCGCGAGGAGCGGTTGCTCGATGGGCCACTGAGCCTGATTTTGGCTGGCGATAGGGAGGCCGATGCCCCAGTTGTTACCCTGGCCGGTCCAGTCGATCTTGTTGAACCAGTCGCCGGAGTCGTAGCTGTTCTGGTCCATGTCTTTCGAGCGGAGTAGATCGTCGCCACCAGTAATAAAGGGGATGCCCTGGCCAAGCAGGACGGTGCTCATCGCGAGGACCTGGCGGCGAGCGCGGATGGCGGCCGAGTCGGTCTCGGACGCCTTGACCTGCATCGTGTCGAAGAGGATCTGGTTGTCGTGAACGGAGATATAGTTTACGGCTTCGATGGGGGTGGCGGTGTAGCCGGTAGGCTGGCCCTGGTAGTCGAGCTGGCCGCCGGTGATGTTCGCTCCGGTGGCGTCGGTGAAGACGAAGTTGCGGAGATTGCCGGTGAGGCCGATCTTGAGCCAGTCGGTACGGTGGAGCAGGGTGGCTTTCTGGTCGGTCAGCGAGGTTTGGTTTGCCGTGTAGCTGCTGGGCGCGGTGAAGAGGCCGGTGGCGAAGCCCTGCACGCGCTCGTCGTCGAACGGCCCGCCGCCGCGGACGGCATCGCGGATGCGGTCGTTGAAGGTGCCCACGCCATAGCCGTAAAGATTGAGCTGGGAGGCGTTCAGGCCGAGGGCGCTATTGGCGGTCTCGCCGAAGTTGAAGCCTTCGCCGTAGATGTAGATCTTGGTGCCGTCGATGCCATCCTTCGCGAGGGTCAACTGATTGAGGGCAAGACGGATCGCTTGCAGGTTTTTGATAAAGGTAAAGCTCAGAATATCGAAGCGGAAGCCGTCTATCTTGTACTTCTTCGCATTCCAGAGGAGGGCGTCCTGCTGGAGCTTGCCCATCATGGCGTGCTCGGTGGCGGTGTCGGCGCAGCAGGAGCCGGTGAGGAGCGCGCCATCGGTATCGAGGCGGTTGTAGTAATTGGGAACGACCTGATCGAGGATGGAGTTCGACGCTTCGCCGAAGCCGCTGGTGTGATTGAAGACGACATCCTGAATCACGCGGAGCCCGGTCTGGTGGAGGCCCATCACCATCTGGCGGTACTCGAAGACACGATTGTCGGGGTTGGTGGCGTAGCCGCCCTCGGGGGCAAGATAATGGTCGGGATCGTAGCCCCAGTTGTAAGCATCATTGGCCTGGATGGCGGCCACGGCGGCTTGTTGCTGCTGGCCGTCGGGCGGATAGATCGAGAGGTCGGGCGTGACAGCCCAAGTGGATTTGTCTTCGTTGATGCTGTTGAAGTGGAAGGTCGGCAGCAGATGGATTGCCTTCAGACCGGCGGTGGAGAGGGTCTTGAGGTGCTTCATGCCGTCGCTGTTGGTGTCGGTAAACGCAAGATAGGTGCCGCGATGCTCGGCGGGTACGGTGGCATCGCCGACGGAGAAGTCGCGGACGTGGAGCTCATAGATGCTGAGATCGTTCAGGCGCGCAAGGGTGGGAGCGACATCCTGCTGCCAGCCGGAGGGAGTGTTGGCCGTAGCGTCGAGGTCGGTAATGCGGGACTTGGTGCCATTGATCGCGAGATCAATAGAGTAGGGATCCGTGACGAGATTGATGACGATGGCGCGGGTGCTGGGAGCATAGACCTGTTCACGGATGAGGTAGTACTTGCCGATCCAGGACTCGTCCACATCCGCGGTCCAGACACCGTTTTTCTCAATCATCGACGCGATGCCCGATGGAGCGGTGTCGGTCGCGTTGGTGTAAAGGAAGAGGCCAAGGGACTGCGCGGTGGGTGCCCAGACCTTAACCGTGACGGGGCCGACTTCGCCGGGCTCCGCGAACATGACGCCGAGTTTGCCGGCGTAAGCATAGAGGTCGTCGAGGACACCGGCCTGCTGGACGCCGGTGACATAGGCGAGGGTGCCACCGGCCTTGAGGACGGAGACGGCGAGCTGGCCTTTCAGGATGGTCACATAGTCGGCTGGCTTGAGAGTCGTCGGTAGATTGAGCGTGGAGTAGCCGGTCGCCAACTGCGGAAAGCGGGCGAGCTGGGCCGCCGTGAGAGCAGGGCCGGGGGTGAGGGTATAACTGACGCCGCCTCCGGTGACGCCGGTTGCGGTGACCTGGAGATTGGCCGAAGGATCGCTTTGGAGTTTGTAAGTGCCGCCGGATACGGCGTAGGCCGCCTGTATGGCAATGGTCGTCCGATCGATCCAGAAAGCTTGCTGTTTGAAGAAGTTAGCATTCAACAACTGGGCAGCCGTGGGCTGAACAAGATAGACGGTCGGGTCACCGGAGATGATCCAGGCTTCGTTGTAAAAGGTCAAATTGAGATGGAGGTCGGCGGGCGTGTTCTTGGTGCCGGTGACAATATTGTGGACGATGAAGCCGAGGTCCTTGCCGTTGGGAATGAGCGGCACGTCATAGTAGACGCCATAGGAGTCCGTGCCGGTCACGGCGTTGGGGCCGCTGCCGTAATGGCTCTGGTCCTCTGAGGTATCCCCAAACGCGTAGACAAACCAGTTGGCATAGTTGCCATCGGGGCGGAAGAAGTGGACGCGGGCGGTGTTCGCGGGGATGGCTGGATTCTTCTGCGAGGTGGTGGGCGGCTGGTAGGTGAAGAGGCCGGTGACGCCGGAGAGTTGCCAATACTCATTACCCTGGGTGGCGGGATCGACGTGCTCGTCAGGGCCGGGGTCTTTGGCGTTGCCCATGTGGACGATGATGCCGACATCCTTTGCGGTGGCGGTGACGCCTACGTCAAAATAGGCACCGAAGCTGTCCGACCCGGCGACCTGGACGGGGCCGCCGCCGAAGTTGCCCTGATCCTCAGTCGTATCTCCAAAGGCATAAACCGTCCATCCGGTGTAGGCCGCGTCGGCGCGATGGTAGTGAATACGGATGTGAGCAGCGGGAATGGGTGTGGCGGCTTGGATGGCGGCGGGGCAGAGGAGGGCGAACAATGTGCAGACGAAGCGGGCGAGGCGCATGGGTGAAGCTCCGGGGAGGCGTTTGGCGGCGAGCTAAACAGTAGCTTGGGCAGCCGCGCGATTCTACGGTGCCGGAGTGATGAGTGTCCAGCCAGGAAACACCGCGGACGTCTTTAGGCATGTATTGCGCGCGCGCGGTGGCCGATATCGCGGCGGTATTGGATGCCTTCGAAATGGATGCGGTCGAGGGAGGCGTAGGCACGGGTGAGAGTTTCAGCCAGAGTGGGTGCGAGGGTGGTGACGGCGAGTACGCGGCCTCCGGCGGTTACGGTCTGGCCGTCCGGGGTGAGCGCGGTGCCCGCGTGGAAGACCTTGCACTCTGGGCTGGATGCGGAGGAAAGGCCACTGATGAGGAGGCCGGTGGGGTAAGGACCGGGATAACCGGGGCTGGCGGCCACGACGCAGGCGGCTGAGTCTAGCTTGAGGGTGATAGGCGCGTCGGGAAGCGCGCCGGCGACGGCGGGGGGGCGGAGCGGGAGGAGGTCGCAGTCGAGGCGCATTAGGATGGCTTCCGTCTCGGGGTCGCCGAAGCGGGTGTTGAACTCGAGCACCATGGGCTGGACGGGCCGACCGTTGAAGGTCACGGGGCTATTCGGGTCGGGAACCATCATAATGCCGCAGAAGAGGACGCCGGTAAAGGGGGTTCCAGCGGCGCGCATGGCGTCTACGGTCGGCTGGGCGACGTGGGCGGTGAGCCAGTCTTCGAGTGCTGGCGGCATCAGGGCCGGGGTGGAGTAAGCTCCCATGCCGCCGGTGTTCGGTCCGGTGTCGCCTTCGCCGATGCGCTTATGGTCTTGCGCGGCGGCCAGCGGCAGGGCGCGGGTGCCGTCGCAGAGGGCGAAGAAGGAGAGCTCTTCGCCGGCGAGGAACTGTTCGAGGACAAGCTCGGGGACGGGTGCGCCGAGGAGCGTGCCGTCGAACATGGTGGCGGCTGTGACTGCGGCTTCGGCGTGGATCTGCGCGATGACGACGCCTTTGCCGGAGGCGAGACCGTCGGCTTTGACGACCACGGGTGTAGGGAAGTTGGGGAGCGCGGCTTCAACTTCGGCGAGCGACCGGCAGAGGACATAAGCGGCGGTGGGAATGCCGTTCGCTTGCATGAAGTGCTTGGCGAAGGACTTGCTGGTTTCGAGGCGGGCGGCGGCCTGCGTGGGGCCGAAGACGCGTTGGCCCCGCGTCTGAAGCGCGTCGACGAGGCCGAGGGAAAGGGGGAGTTCTGGGCCGACTACCGTGAGGGCTGGCTGCTCGGCTTCGACGAGGGCGAGGGTGGCTGCGAGGTCGGCTATGTTGAGGGGAATGCAGCGGGCTGGTTTTCCGCTAAGGGCATCGGCTGCTATGCCGCCGTTGCCGGGGGCGCAGAGGATTTCGGTTACACGGGGAGACTGTGCGAGCTTCCAGACGAGGACGTGCTCGCGTCCGCCGCCGCCGAGTACGAGAATCTTCATTACCGCACCCACTCCACTTGAACGCTTTTCTTGCCTAGCCTTATCGCAATCCGTTCCCCAATTCTTACGCCAGCTAACACCTTCTCGCCCGTCTTCTCTCCGGCGATGCTCACCGCGTTCTCGGCGAGCTTACGGGTCGCTTCTCCAGCCGAAGCCGTCAGCCCCGCGAGTTGTAAGAGCTTGGGAGTGCGAATGGTTGAGCTATTTTCCGGATCGGATTCGATGGCCAATCCCTCGGAGGCGATCGACACTTGGACGATAGGCGCATCGTCGGCGAGCTGCCGCTGTTGGAACTGTTTCGCCCAGCCCTCTGCCGCAGCGCCCGCTTCTTCCGTCGTATGGAAGCCCGCGGTGATTAGGCGCGCGAGATTCTTCTTCGCCTGCATGGGATGCAGGGTGCTACTCGCCACATCGGCCCGCATCTGCTCGATCTCCGACGCGCGGAGGTCGGTCAGCAGGGTCCAGTAGCGCCACATCAGCTCGTCAGAGATGGACATGAGCTTGCCGTACATCTCGGCGGGGGCCTCGTGGATGCCGATGGCGTTGCCGAGCGATTTCGACATCTTCTGCACGCCGTCGAGTCCCTCGATGATGGGCATCATCAGGATGCTCTGCTGCGGCTGGCCGAAGTGCTTCTGTAGGTCGCGGCCCCGCATTAGGTTGAATCTCTGATCGGTGCCGCCGAGCTCGACATCGCATTCAAGCGCGACGGAATCGTAACCCTGGATCATAGGGTAGAGCATCTCGTGGCAACCGATGGGCTGCTCTGCTGCAAAGCGTTTGTGGAACTCTTCGCGTTCGAGCATCTGCGAGAAGGTGAATTGTGCCATCAGCTTGACGATGTCGTAATAGCCAAGCTTGTCGAGCCACTCGGAGTTGTAGCGGATTTCGGTCAGCGCGGGATCGAGGATCTTGAAGACCTGCGCCTTGTAGGTCTCGGCGTTGGCGGCGATCTGCTCCGGCGTCAGCGGTTTGCGGGTGACGTTGCGGCCGGTGGGGTCGCCGATCAGCGCGGTCGAGTCGCCGATGAGGAAGATGACGGTGTGGCCGAGCTGCTGGAAGTGGCGCAGCTTGCGGATCAGCACTGTGTGGCCGAGATGGAGGTCGGGCGCGGTGGGGTCGAACCCGGCCTTGATGCGCAGCGGGCGGCCGGAGGCGAGGGACGCGGCAAGCCGCTCCTTGAGCGCGTCGAGCGGAAGCATCTCGGAGGCGCCCTTGGCGATGAGGTCGAGCTGGTCTTCTAGGGGCGGGAAGGGGGGCATAGAGTTCAAGTATAAAGATCGCGCTCGGCTTAGAATCGAAGGGCGAGGTGCTTATGGACTGGACTGGATGCGAAGTGGTGGAGGTGGTGCCGGGCAAGGTCTCCGGCGTACCGATTCTGAAGCATTCCCGCGTGCAAGCGGATACGGTGCTTGAAAGCTATGAGCTTGGCGAGTCGGTGGAGGAGATCGCCTACTCGTTTACTCTCAATCCGGAAGACATTCGCAAAGTTCTCTCCTTTGCACAGTCTCGACAGCTCAAGCCAACTGCATGAGAGTGCTTTTGGTTCGGTTCGACTGGTGGTTTCCGATTTGTGTCCTAACGTGCGTCGGTGCTGCGTTGTTTCCACTTACCATTTCTAGCTCTGACTTCTCGGCCCTACTTTATGTGTTCGCTACAGTTCCTATCGTCAGCTTTGCTCTGCTCTACTCTGCAAAGAAAAGTAAAGATAGGCAGCGTTATGCCGCATTCTTACTGTTCGCGTTATTTCTAGTATTTACAGCGGTGATGTTTACGCATTTCTCAAATACGCGGGCAACGATCAGGTGGTTTTTTCGTGGTCGCGAAATCCAAGACGAAGTGTTATCGCAAGCTATTCCAGCGGATGGTCGTTTTAGACACGTGGAATGGGAAGGGTGGGGTTTCGCCGGAGCGGGAGATACGGTGGTGTACTTAGTTTCTGATCCTAATGATTCACTTATCTCAGCAGCAAGAAGCGGCTTGCCGGGGAAGTTTGTTGGTCTGCCTTGTGAAGTTGTTCGTGTCCATCGATTAGAACAGGGCTGGTATACAGCCCTGTTCTATACAGACACAGACTGGGATCACTGTAGCTGATGCCCGACCGCAAACCCAAACCCGACCGCGTCACTCCGCACAAGGACAAGCTGTGCCAGACGTGCGGCCGCGCGTTCTCGTGGCGCAAGAAGTGGGAGCGGGACTGCGACGCGAGCCAGTCCGATACCGTCTTTGCTCTGTTAAGGTTGTGTCTGGTCCCACATATGGCTTAATTGCTGCTTCTGAACCTTATCGAAAGTATCGGCGGATGGATCGCCGGCGCGGAAGGCGGGGCCAACCGGCCACAGCGAGAGGTCGCGAAGCGCGAGGCGGGCCGGGGTGCCGTGCATGGAGGCGAGAGCTTCGCGGATCTCGAAGAGGACGCCGCGCGCAAGGGCAAGTTCATGCTCGTCGGGCTGGTAGAGGGTACCGACGGGGTAGTCGAGAAAGGGTGTGGCCGTCTCTTCAATATGGCAGCCGAGGATATGCGCGACAGACTTGCCTTCGGTAAAGCGGATAAGGCGGTCGTTACTCTGCTGGAAGGCATCGAAGTCGCGGATGTAGATGCGGCCGGGATAGACGCTGTCGCCGGTGAAGAGGACGGCGGTCTGACGGTCGTAGAGGGCGACGCTCACCTTGTCATGGCCGGGAATGGGCACGACATCGATGACGCGGTCGCCGAGATCGACGAAGCCGAGGTCGTTGGGCCAGGCGGCGATATGGTAAAAGGCCTGGGTGGCCTCGACCGCGGGCGCGATGAAGGTCAGGGGAATAGCGGGGTCATGGAGGGCCTGGACCTCGTTGTCTCCGGCGATATGGTCGCCATGGGAGTGGGAGTGCGCGACGACAAGCGGAATCGCGGCGCGGTTATTCCGCAAGAGCCACTGGTGGATCGCGTGCTGGAGGGTAGGGGCTAGATTGCCCTTGCGTGAGCCGGTGTCGAGCACAAGCGCGCGGTCTTTGCCAAAGAGAAGATAGACGAAGGGCTTCTCGTAGTCGGTGCAGCCGGACTGGCGCAGGATGAAGAGGTCCGGGTTGTACTCGTGGATTTGCCATTCGGGCATCTCCATGCATTTGGGACCGCCGGTCGACCATTTCGCCGGAAGCGAGCCGCGGCGGATAGAGCCGCCATTTGGCTGCGGCAGTTGGGCCGTTGCGGTGAGCGTGAAGAGTATCGCCATGGCGACTAAGGGGAAAGGCCGAAGCTGCATGGCGGACGCTCCTTGAACATGTGATGGTGTGGAAACGCGATGGAGAACTCTGCGGTCGAAGCCGAAGGTCAAGATTCAACGGGGCCATTACGGATCTGGCCCGTGGCTACGGTGAAGAAGGCGTTGCCGGCCCGGCTGAGGACGCGGTTTTTATGGGTGATCAGGCCCAAGTCGCGCGGCATGGGTACATCTTCAATCTGGAGCGCGTGAACGATCCCGGCGGTGAGCTCGGTAAGGATGTTGATGCGCGGCAGAAAGCCGATGCCGATCTCGGCTAGGATAAGGCGTTTGAGGAGCTCGTTTGAGTCGAGCTCCATGCCGATGCGCGGTGTGAGCTTGCGCTGGGCGAAGAGCAGGTCCAGATGCTCGCGGCGGCGGCCCTGTTTGGGTACAAGCAGGCTGTAGCGGGCGACCTGTTCGAGCGGAACGACGGACTCGCCCGAGAGCGGATGACGCGCGGGCACGACGAGGACGAGTTCGTCCTTGTGAATGAGCTCCACCTGGAGGCGGGGGTCTTTGACGGGCAGGGAAACGACGCCGAAGTCGACCTCGCGATTGAGGACCGACTCAATGCTCTTGGAGCGCTCGGCCCGGACGATGTTGAGCGAAACGCGGGAGTATTGCCGTTTGAACCGCCCAAGGAAGGATGGCAGCACATAAAGGGCGGTAGAGTCGTTGGCGCTGATGGTGAGCGAGCCGCGAGGGGAGCGTTCGAGATCGCCAATGGTAAGCAGGATATGGTTGAGGCGCGCGAGGGACTCTTCGGCGAAAGGCTCGAAGACGCGCCCGGCGGCGGTCAGGGTGACTTTGCCGCCGCCGCGCTCCAGCAGCCGGTAGCCGAGGGCGGACTCCAGCGAACGAATTTGCGCGGAGATGGAGGGCTGGGTAACGAGGAGTTTATCGGCGGCGCGTGAAAAGCTCTTTTGACGAGAGACTTCCAGAAACGTCTTGAGGTGGTCGAAATCCATCAGTCCGGTCTCGTGTAAGTAAGTTGCACCCTGTACCGGTTGCCGTACAGAAGCTGAGCAGCCACGCAGTGTGCGCGGTGTGACCTGGGATGTTCTGCGTTGAACTGGAAAGTACCACGGCGCGGACGCGGAGCAAAGGGAATTCTTATCGCGCCGATAGACCGTGAGCGTGTAAACGGCATTGTTTTATGAACCTCATAGACGATGCCTATGCGAATAGGCTTTGGCGGCGAGCGGCTCTAGTATCGACTCATCAAGCTACTTTGTAAAGACTGGGCCTATTCTCACCGGAGGGCATCATTACATTGCAAATACGCAGTCGGAGACGGCGCTGAACGGCGTAACCCCGGCACAGGCGTTCGCTAATCTGCGGTATCCCTACGCGGGAGAGTCGGGCCAGCGGAATGCGTTCCGGGCTGATGGGTATTTCTCTCTCGATGATGGATTGTCGAAATCGTTTCGCACCTTCCGCGAGCAGGCGTTCAAGATCTCAGCCGAGGTGTTCAACGTCACAAACGCGGTGCGCTTCAACGCGATCACCACGAACGGCGCAAGCACAAAGTTCGGCCAGTACACTGGAGGCAACAGCACGACGTCCGGTCTGTTGACTAACCCGCGGCAGATGCAGTTTTCGGGTAAATACACGTTCTAGGCATGGCGGAAACGGGTTGGAGATGATGAGGTCAATACTCGTGCAAGGCTTGGGTCTCGCTTGTATTCTGCTTATGGGCGCATCGTTGATCGTGGAGGCTCAGGCTCGGTCTGAACCGCCGAAGGGTGGTTCCGTGGATGCTTCCAAAGCTCCCGGCAAGCCTGGTAAAGGGACAAAGGAAGGCGTAAACGCCGACGCTTCCGCCGGTAAAGATTCTGGGGACAGAGGGGTAAATAAAAGCCGCGCCGCAGTTAAGCCGGAAAAGACGGCCTATGACTACGAACTGCCGGGCGCGGATGGCAAAGCGCTGAAGATGAGCACCTTCAAGGACAAGGTGGTGCTGATTGTAAATCTAGGCCGCGGGTCCAGTTACAACGCGCAGTTGCCGGCGCTTCAGAAGTTGAGCGAGACGTACAAAGCCAAAGGGCTTGTAGTGATTGGGGTGCCGTCGAACGAGTTTGGCGCGGCCGAGCCGGGGACGGACGCGGAGATCCAAAAAAGCTATGCGGAGGCGAAGGTGACGTTTACGGTGACGCCCGTCTCGTCGCTGACCGGTGTGCAGGAGCTGCCGCTCTTCGCATATTTGACCAAGGGCAAGACCGTGCCGCCGGGCGGGGCGGTCCACTGGAACTATACGAAGTTTTTGATCGACCGGCAGGGTAAGGTGGTCGCGCGCTTCGAGCCGGATGCCGCCCCCGACTCGCCGGAGATGCTGACCACGGTGGATCAGGTGATACGTGGGAGCTTCAAGCCGCACAAGGATGAGCCGAAGGACGAAGCAGGCGGGGATGAGAACGACGATGGGCCATAGCCGTTCGTTGTCGCGGGTGCTTAGGACAGACTGTGGAGATAAGCGCGCCATCCTCCGAGGGGTGTGATCTCGGTTGCATCGCGGATGGCCGCCGGCTCGGCCAAAAAACCTTTGACGAAGCTGCCATCTTCAAGTTGCAGGGTGCCGATCGTAAGCGGCTGCGGCACGGCATCGACAAAGGTGCCAACCGTGTTTGCGGGTAGCGACCAGATTTCGATCTCGATACCGGGGCCTTTGAAACCGGGCTCCCAGACGAGGCCGGGCTTGAGTGGGACGGTGTTTTTAAGGGCGTAAAGGCGGTAGTTCGCGTGTGTTTTTGCGGTGCGAAGGAGGCGTCCGCCGCGTTGGGTAAGCTGCCAGTTGAGCGGCTGGCCGGAGAGGTGCGCGCCGACTACGGCCATCGTCAGGCAGCCGGGAGCAGGTTGCGGCATCGACAGAGAGGGCGTGTCGGCCAAGAGCCGGTCCGAGCCGCCGAGGGTGGTGTTGAGCTTGCGGTGAAGACGGTCGGCGAGTGGCAGCAGGGCGGCTTCGGTAAAGGCGTGGGAGATGAGCGAAACGCCGAAAGGAAGGCCATCGGGCCTCATGCCGGCCGGAACAGCGACGGCGGCGAGATCGAGGAGGTTGACGAAATTGGTGTAGTAGCCGAGATGACTGTTGCGCTCGATTGGGTTAGCGGCTATTTCATCAAGGGTGTAAGTTCGAGGGGCGGTGGGAAGCAGTAGCAGGTCGACCGTCTTCCAAATTTCAGCGGTACGATTTCGTAGACCTTCGAGTCGGTAGGCACCTTGGAAGGCGTCGGTGGCGGTGTAATGCCTGCCTTCGGCGACGATGGCGGCGACGATGGGGTTCATATCCGAGGCGTGAGATTCAAGAAACGCGCCTACGGCGGCGTAGCGCTCCGCTATCCACGGACCGCTATAGAGGAGCTTGGCGGCGGCCAGAAAGGGCGCGAGATCGATTTCGACGGGAACGCCACCCAATGCGTCGAGGGCGTCGAGGGCCTTCCGGTAGAGGAGGGGATTGTGCGGGTCGCCGAAGAACTCGCGCGCGGACGCGGCGGGGACACCGAAGCGAAAGCTGGCGGTGCCGGCCCAGGGCGCGGCTCCAGCACCGATGCCCGGGACGCGGGAGTATAGGTCGAGCGGGTCGGGAGCTTGCGCGGTGGCAAGCACGAGGGCCGCGTCAGCCGCTGTTTCGGCGAAGATGGAGACGCAGTCGAGGGTACGGCAGGCGGGAATAACGCCATGCGCGCTGATGACCCCACGCGCGGGTTTGAGGCCGATAAGGTTATTAAAGGCCGCGGGCACACGGCCGGAGCCGGCGGTATCGGTGCCGAGCGCGAAAGAGACGAGACCGCTCGCAACGGAGACCGCGGAGCCGGAGCTGGAACCGCCGGAGATAGAGCGTTTGTCGAAGACGCTGGAGCAGATGCCGTAAGGGCTGCGGGTGCCGGTGAGACCGGTAGCGAACTGGTCCATGTTGGTTTTACCGATGAGGATGGCCCCGGCGGCTTCAAGGCGCATGACGACGGTAGCGCTGATCTGGGGCGTGTAGGCGAAGGCGGGACAAGCGGCCGTAGTGGGCATTCCAGCTACGTCGATGTTGTCCTTGACGGCGAAAGGGATGCCGAAGAGGGGAAGCCTCGCGCGGTCTTGCGTAGTGAGGCTGATGACACGAGCGAGGGCTTGTTCGCGCGGAACTAAGTCGATCCAGATGGGAGCGAGGCCTTCCTCCTCGATACGATCGTAGGTCGCTTGCAGGAGGGCGGCGAGCGCTTCCGGGTCTGCGGCGAAGCGGGCGTGCAGGGCGGCGATATTCATAGAGAGTTCCCCCCGGTCAGGCATTTACAACGGACGAATGGAGACAAGGAGCTGGCCACTGGTAACGAGCGAGCCGAGAGTGCCGTGAACTTGCTCGATGGTGCCCGCGAGGTGCGAAGCGACGACGATCTCGGTCTTCATGGCATCGAGCACGATGAGCTTTTGACCCTCCACGACCTGCTCTCCGGGGCGGACGGCGATCTGGAAGAGACTGGCCGTCATGGGGGAGGAGACGCCTTCGCACCCCTCGGGAACGGCGGCGGCGGTCTCTACCGCGGGAGCTTCCTCCGGCTCGACGATGGTCATCTGCCCGGCGGCGGCCCAGCGTTCGCGTTCGGCTTCGAAAGCGGCCTTTTGGATGCGTTTGAAGGCGGCGGCTTCGTCGCCGATGGAGTCGAGGAAGGCAAGGTAATCGGCTAGGTTGAAGGTAGTTTCTTCAGTACGCAGCGGGTAGAGTCCAAGGGGGAAGCGTTCCCGGGCGTCGAGCAGTTCTTCAGGCGAGACGGGAAAGAAGCGAATCTGATCGAAGAAGCGGAGCGACCAGGGGCACCCGGGAGGAAAAGCCTCGGTGGACTTCCACGCATTCCAGACCTGGATTGTGCGGCCGACGAGCTGGTAGCCGCCGGGGCCTTCCATGCCGTAGACGCATAGGTACGCACCGCCGATGCCGACGGCGTTCTCGGGAGTCCAGGTGCGGGCCGGATTGTATTTTGTGGTGACAAGGCGGTGACGCGGGTCGACCGGGGTGGCGACGGGCGCGCCAAGATAGACATCGCCCAGGCCGAGGACGAGATAGCTGGCGGCGTGGACGATGCGGTAGACCTCGTCGATGGAGTCGAGGCCATTGATGCGGCGGATGAACTCAATATTCGAAGGGCACCAGGGTGCGTCGGGGCGGACGGCCTGCATGTATTTCTGCTGGGCGAGCTTGGCTTGGGGATCGTCCCAGGAGAGCGGCAGATGGACGATGCGCGACGGTACCGTCATGCCGGTAAGGTCGGGCATGGCGCGGTCCAGCTCGGCCAGCGTGTCGATGAGACGCCCACGCGGCAGAATACGGCTGTCGAAGTGTATATGCAGCGAGCGAACACCGGGAGTAATGTCGATCACGCCCGGCAAAGCGGCGGCGCGGAGATTCTGCTCCAGGACGTGGACGCGGAAGCGGAGGACGAGGTCGAGCGTCATCTCGCCGTACTCGACCAGGAGGTATTTGTCGCCGTCGGCGCGGAAGGTCACCGTGGGGGAGCGTTCTCGAAAAGCGGCGACGATGGCGGGCTCGAGCGTGGAAGCTTCAGGGAGCGGCGGGAGAGGCGTTGCGAAATCTTCGAGAAAGCTGTCCTGGGCGGCTTCGAGCGCGGCAGCTTCGGCCACGGTAATGCGTTCGAAGCGCACGAGATCGCCGGCCTTGAGCTGCCCTAGCTTCCAGAGTTCGGCTTGCACGATGACGGCGGGACAGACGAAGCCGCCGAGCGAAGGGCCATCGGGGCCGAGCAGGATGGGCATATCGCCAGTGAAGTCGATCGCTCCAATAGCGTAGGCGTTGTCGTGAATGTTGGAGGGGTGTAGACCCGCTTCGCCGCCGTCGGGACGCGCCCATTTGGGCTTCGGGCCGATAAGGCGGACACCGGTGCGGTCGCTCTGGTAGTGCACCTTCCAGTCGGTTGAGAAGAGCATATCGATGTCGTCTTCAGTAAAGAAGTCGGGCGCGGTGTGCGGCCCGAAGAGGACGCCGATGCGCCAGTTGTGCGTCAAGGCTGGGATGATGGCCGGCGGCAAGGGCGTTGGATCAACAAGCGCGAGGTCTTGCTGTCCGAGGTGAAGGACATCCCCGCCTCGGAGTGCGCGACCGGCGTTGCCGCCGAAACCACCCAGCATAAAGGTGGCGCGGCTGCCGAGAAAGGGTTGTATGTCGAGGCCGCCGCGCAGGGCGAGATACGCGCGGATACCCTCCTTGGCTGCCGCTCCGAGCGTAAGGACGCTGCCGGCCTTGGCTTCAATCGCGGTCCATCGTGCGGCGGGCTGCCCGTCGAGCTTAGCCGCCATATCGGCCCCGGTCAAAGCGAAGAGGGTGTCGGCGGCGAAGCGCAGCCGGCCGCCCGTGGTAGCAAACTCAATGGCCGCGGCTTCGGGCGCGTTGCCCACCAAGCGGTTGGCGACGCGGAAGCTAAGGTGGTCCATCGGCCCGGAGGGAGGAACGCCGACATTCCAATATCCGGTCCGTCCGGGATAATCCTGAATCGTAGTTTGGGTGCCGCCTTCGAGCACTTCAACGGCGTTACGCGGAAGCGTAAAGGTGTTGAGGAAGCTGGTGGTTACCTCGCCCGCGCGGAACTCGGGAGTTTTAGCCAGCGCGCGTAGATAGCGAAGGTTGGTCTCCGTACCGTCGATGGCGCTGGCGGCGAGGGCGGCGTCGAGTTTGCCAAGGGCGTCCGCGCGATCGACGCCGGTGACGATGATCTTGGCGATCATGGGATCGTAAAAGGGAGTGATGGTCGCGCCTGATTCGATCCAGGTCTCGACGCGAGCGAGCGCGGGCGGAGGAAAGGTGACGAGGGTGAGCTTGCTCGGAGCAGGCTGGAAGTTCCGCGCGGGATCTTCGGCGTAGACACGCGCTTCAATGGATGCGCCGCGTGGCTCGATCGCGAAGGAGGCAATCGGCGGCAGGTCGCCCGAGGCCTGGAGGACCATCCATTCGACAAGGTCGATGCCGGTGACCTGCTCGGTGACGCCATGCTCCACCTGAAGGCGCGTGTTGACCTCAAGAAAGTAGAAACGCGCGGTGTCGTCGTCGAAGAGGAACTCGACCGTGCCCGCGTTGGCATAGTCGACAGCCTTGCCGAGGAGGATGGCGGAGGCGAAGAGCTGGGCTCGGGTTTCAGGTGTCAGGCCGGGCGCGGGGGTTTCTTCAATAACCTTCTGGTGGCGGCGCTGCGCGGAGCAGTCCCGCTCGCCGAGTGCTACAACTTCGCCCTTGCCGTCGCCGAAGATCTGGACTTCGATATGGCGGGCGCGGACGACGAACTTTTCGAGGTAGACGCCGCTGTCGCCGAAGTTGGCACGGCTGAGACGAAGGACGGAGTCCCAGGCCTCGGCAAGCTGCTCGCGGGTGTGGCAGACGCGCATTCCGATGCCGCCGCCACCGCCGGAGCTTTTGAGCATGACGGGAAAGGTGAGGCTTTCGGCGGCGGTAAGAGCTTCGTCGAGGGAGGCGAGCAGGCCCGTTCCCGGCAGCAGGGCCACACCGCAACGCCGGGCGGTCTCGCGCGCGGTGTGCTTCAAGGCGAAGGCTTCAATGTGGTCGGGGGCGGGGCCGATAAAGGCAATACCGCGCGCGGCGCACTCGCGGGCGAAGGTGACGTTCTCGCTAAGGAAGCCGTAGCCGGGATGAACTGCCTCCGCACCGCTCCGGGCAATGGCGGCGAAGAGGGCATCGAATGAAAGATAGCTCTCCGCGGCGGGGGCGGGCCCGAGGAGAATTGCTTCATCGGCATTGAGCACATGGAGCGAGCCGCGGTCAGCTTCGGAGTAGACGGCGACCGACGCAATACCCATGCGATGCAGGGTGCGTTCGATGCGGCGGGCGATGGCACCGCGATTGGCGATCAGCACTTTCTTGAACATCAACGGAATGTTTCCTGTTCCTGGGCGTCCCAAAGGAGCACGGCGATAGGCGTCGGATTGTAGGCGTTGCAGGGATTGTTGAGTTGCGGGCAGTTGGAGAGGACCATCAGGACGTCTCGCTCGGCGCGCAGTTCGACATATTTGCCCGCCTCGGAGACGCCGTCGGCGAAGGTAAGGCCACCTTCGGGGGTGACGGGGACGTTCATAAAAAAGTTGATATTTGCGCTAAGGTCGCGCTTTTCGAGCGTATGCCCGGTGGTGGAGGACCATTCGAGCGCGCCCTTAAGAAAGCTCTGGCGGCAAGCATGCATGGAGTGCTTCTCAAGCGCGTAGCGGACCATGTTGCTCTCGGCTGAGCAGGCTCCGCCGAGCGTGTCATGACGGCCGCAGGTGTCGGCGACGATGGTCAGCAGTACGTCGCGCCCGGTAGAGAAGAGCCGGGTGCCCGTGGTTAGGTAAATGTTGCGCTGCTCGCGAATCGTGTCTTGCGCGCTATAACGGTTGGTATAGTCGCGGGCGTCGTAGAAGAGGGTATCGACGGCTTGATTGCCTTCAAGGTCGACGACGCGGACGATCTGCCCCCGCTTAATCTCGTGAATAAAGGGATCGCCCGCGAGAATCGTGGCGCGGATAATGGCGTCTTGTTCGCGGCGCGGGCTGACTTGGAGAATGGTGTCGGGCATGGTTATGATCCTGAATTAAAGGAAATAGCGCTCCGTGAGGAGAAAGCCGCGGGCGTTTTCCGGGCGGAAGTTGCGGCAAAGGTCCTCGACACCGGGTGGGTCGACCTGCTTGATCGTCAACTCGACCGGCGTTTGGCGGTACACGATCGAGGGGTCCATGGGATGCTGGCAGGTATTGAGAATGACAAGCGTGTTCATCTCGGCGCGGAGTTCGACCTCGGAGCCGGCGGGAGCATTGCCGGGTAGGAAGTGCATGCTTCCGTCATGGTGGACCTCTACCTTGCTGAAGAGGTTGAGATTCATCGAGAAGTCGCGCGGGCCGAGTCCATGCTTGGCCAACTCGATCAGAAAGCTGTCGAGAGCGTTCTGGTGCCAGGCATTGCGGCTCTGCTGATAGGTGGCGGAGCCGTATTTTGCCGCGACCAAGATGGCGTCGGAGCAGCCGCCGAGCGGATCGTGCCAGCCAGTGATGTCGTGCGTGACGGAGCAAAGAACACGCCCCATATCCGAGTAGAGGGCCGCGCCCGCCGTAATGCGGGCAATGTGCTGCGCTTTCAACGTATCGGGCAGATTGAGCCGCTCGGTGGGATTGTCCGCGTTGAGTAGGATCATCCCGACATTGGCGTCTTCGACGAGCGTGCGGAGTCGCAGCGCCGTGCCGCGCTTGAGGACATGCGACCAGGTGGAGGAGCCCGGAAGGGTCTCTTGCCAGAGGGTTCGGGAGATCACGATGGTTGCCTTTCGATAAGGGTACAGTGCCGTGCGGTTGAGATCAGTTCTGCCTTGTGGACACTCTCCAGACCGTACCTTGCCGGAGGTTTGAGAGCCAGATCGAGCCAAGTCCGGCGCGAATGCCATCGCCACCCTGACCAGCCCATTGCCGGACGATTTTATTGGAGCTAGGATCGACTTGCGTCAGCGGGAAATCGAAGACCGTCGCCCACACATAGCCGTCGCCGAAAGTGATCTCGCCTCCCTGTCCGGGAATGCCGCAGACGACGGTCGCGACGAGCTTGCCTGAATCCATGGCGATGCGGGAGAGGGAGCCGTCCCCTTGATTGAGGGTCCAGACGGAGCCCGCGCCGATGGTAAGGAAGCGCGGCTTTGGCCCTACGGGAATGCTGGCGACTAGAGTGAGTGTTTTAGGGTCAACCTTAAGGAGCATGTCATGCTCAAAGGCGGTGATCCAGATAAAGCCGCCGCCGAAGAGTGGGTTTTCCGAGCCGGAAGGGAGGTCGAGCGAACCGGTGACGGTGTTGGTGGCTGGATCGATACGGACCAGCTTGCAGGGTTTGACGACGATCCACACGGAGCCGGCACCGGTGGTGATGCCACCCTCGGAGTTGGCGGGGTCGGCGGGAAGAGTGGCGGCGGCCTGGGCGGTGGAGGGATCGACGCGGACGAGGGTCTTATCGCCGCAGCTTGGCACCCAGATCGAGCCGAAGCCTGCCGCGAGTCCAGAGCAGGGCCTGGCGATGGTGGCGATAAGGCCGGGCTTGTTCGTGGCGGGGTTAAGCTGGACGACGTGGTTGGCGCGCGCGCTGGTGACCCATACCGCGTCCGAAGTGACTACAGACCAATCGGGCGATCCTTCCATGGGGAAGACAGCTTCCTTTTCAAGCTTCTCGAGTTCGCGGCGCACGCCGGGCGTAGCGACACCAGGGCGAACTACGCGCGGCGGTCGCTGAGTGGATGAGGCTGGAGCGCCGGCGGCTTGGGGCATCGCGTCTTGCGCACAAGCGGCGGTCGCAGCTAAGGTTACGAACAACCCGGCAGCGCAGAAGAGGCTGCATGGAGATGGGAACCGCATCGTGCAAGAACTCCTTGGACCTCACCGCGGAGACAGCAACGAGGACGGAAATTGGATCTCGGTAGAGCTTTTATAAGAACATTGGGGACCATCCCCATGCGGGCAGTTTGCGTATGCCTATGGGCCGCATAGACGTTTTCCATGGAATAGCCAATCTCTATACCCGAGATTGACTGTTCGCATAGGTACGGCTGTCCGACGAAGCTCGTCCTAAGATGGGAGCACGACAACAGGAATCTGAAGATACGCTTACCGGCCGTTCACGGTCTTCATCTACGATCGATAACACTATAGAAGCGAGTGCATGATCCTGAACTTGCGAAGAACCGGCTGTCTCTCATGTTTTCTTCTGCTGTTCGCTCTTTGCCGCGCTCCGGCAACCGCGCTGGCTGAGCCCCCCACGTTTACCGTCGGATGGTCGGTGTATGCCGGTTGGAACCCCTACTTCTACATGCAAAAGTCCGGCGTGTTGAAGAAATGGGCGGACAAATACGGCATCGTCATCAAGGTGCAGCGATTCGATTACGCCGCGTCGCTTGACTCCTTCGTGGCGAGGAATCTGGATGCCTGCACAATGACGAACATGGAGGCGCTGGACATGCCGGCGGCCTCGGGGATCGATTCGACGGCTATCGTGATCGGCGACTATTCGAACGGCAACGATCAGGTGTTGGTGCGGGGCGGACTCAACTTCAATACGTTAAGTGGGCAGCGCATCATGCTGGTACAGAAGACTGTCTCCGAATACCTGCTGGAGCGGGGCATGGTGCTGCATGGGCAAGGCGCCCAGCTGAGCAAGCTGAAGCTGGTTAACACGTCGGATTCGGATATCGTTCCGGCGTTCAGCAACAATGCTTCCAATCAAGCCGTTGTAACATGGAAGCCGTTGGTGTCGCAGATCCTGACGGACAAGAGTGTGCGCACGCTCTTCGATTCGTCGCAAATCCCGGGAGAGATCCTCGACCTGCTTGTGGTACGGACAGAGGTTTTGCAGCGTCCGGATGGCTCCGGGCAGAAGTTTGCAAAGGCAATTACGGGCGCGTGGTATGAAACCATGCAGCGCATGATGGATGCCGGCCCGGCGCAAGAGCAGGCGCTGAGAATAAGCGCCTCGGCGGGTGGAGATTCTGTCGACTCGTATCGCGAACAGTTGAAGACGACGGCGCTCTTCGCCACGCCGCGGGCCGCCGCGGAGTTTACGTCGGGCGGCGCGATCAAGGAAAAAATGGATCTGGTGCGCCGTTTCTGCTTCGCGCACGGATTGTTGGGCAAAGGGACGAAATCGGTCGACGATGTGGCAATCCAATATCCGGATGGCTCGATCCAGGGTCGCAAGGACCGGGTGCGGTTGCACTTCGACGTGGGTTACATGCAGGCCGCGCAGCAAGGAAAGCTATAACCATGGCCGGCTTTTCGCCGTTCGATATACAGGCCCGGCCCAACCGACTGCTCATGCAGGCACTTTCGTGCGTTCTGTTTGCTCTGTGCCTCGCCGGATATTGGCATACTTCCGTAAAGCGCCACGCGGAGAATGCGGACGACCGCGTGGTGCCCACCATGCACCAGCTTATCGGGGGCGTTCGGGCATCGGTGCTCGAGCCGGCGGAGGAAGACGATTTCCTGGCCAATGAGAAGACGGGCACGTGGGAGCGTTTCCGGCATTCCATGATTGTTAAGGATACGCTCGGAAGCGGACGGCGGTTCGGCATGGCGGTGGCGCTGCTTATTCCCGCGATTGTGCTGGCGCTGCACATCGGATTGTTTCCGGTCTTCGGCGCGGGGTTCTATCGGTTTGTGCTGTTCTTCGACAAGATTGTGGCGCTGTCCTTGCTGCCGATACTGTTTATAGTGTTTGGGATCGACGAGTGGTCGAAGATTGCCCTGATCGTGATCGGCGTGGCGCCCACGATGATCCTCGATGTGACGCAAATGGTGCGCACGGTTCCCCAGGAGCAGATGGTGAAGGCGTTTACGCTCGACGCCAACAATTTCGACGTAGCCTATCGGGTGATCTCACGACAGGTGATGCCGCAGATTATCAATAGCCTGCGACTCAATTTGAAGCCGATGATGCTGTTTTTGTTCGCGGGAGAGATGATCGCGGCCTCGGATGGACTAGCCTACCGCATCGCGATCATGCGCCGCCACATGGGGATGGACGTGATCCTGCCGTATGTCTTATGGATCGCGTTTCTGCTGTACATGATTGATCTTTTGCTGCGCGTGGCGAACAGGAGGATGCATCCATGGTTTCCTGCGTAAGTGATCCTGCCGCCGAGCCTGTGCCCGCTGAACGGTCCGCGGACGCGCCGGCGGCCGTTCATATCGACGATGTCAGCGTCTCCTATCCGGCGGGGGGAAACGCGCGCCGGGTGATCCTGGACCGTCTCTCCATTGAGATCGCGGAGGGAGAGTTCGTCGTTCTTCTTGGCGAGACCGGCTGCGGCAAGAGCACCTTGTTACGGATGATCCTTGGCCAGGAGAGGCCCGTTCTGGGGAGGATTCGCGTCCGCGGCGAGGAAGTGACACGGGTCGGCGCTCGATGCGGATATGTTCCCCAGCGATACGCGCTGTTCCCCGACCGAACCGTACTTGGGAATCTAACGATGGGGCCCGAGACATCGCGTTTTCATATTTTTGGACGGCTGAAACCCAGCTTCCGCGTCTTTCGGCGGCAGGTACGAGCGGAGGCGATACGCCAGCTGGAGCACATGGGGATGCAAGCAACCGACGGGCACAAATATCCGCATCAACTTTCGGGCGGGATGCAGCAGCGCGTCGCGATCGCTCAGACCCTGATGATGAAACAGCGGGTGATGCTGATGGACGAGGCGTTCAGCGCGCTCGATCCGGCGACGCGGGCAAGCCTGCAACGCCTGCTGCGCGAGGTTTGGGCGGAGACGCGGCCGACGATTGTGTTTGTGACACACAATACGGCCGAGGCGCTCTTTCTGGGTACGCGGTTGATTGTGCTTGCGCGGCCGGGACATACGGACGACGCGGGGGCGCGGGTCGCGCTCGATATGAAGCTGCCGGCGACGGGAATGAGTCTGGCGCGCCATGGACAGGAGTTCCTGGACCTGGTGGATCACGTGGAGCGTGTCTCCCGCGGCGGGCGCTCGGTTAGAGGAGAGTCGCGATGAGATTAGTCAGCGTAAATGCGTGGCTATTGGCGACGGGATTGCTCTGCGGTGCAGTCGCGGGCCGCGCGCAGGAGAAGCCGGCAGACGGGGCGGATGTCCATTTTTTCAACGATAAGGTGCGCCCGGTGCTGGCCCAGAACTGTTACAAATGCCACACCGCCGAGGCCATGGGCGAGCTCCGGTTGGATTCGCGAGAAGGCATCATGAAGGGCGGTGAATCGGGTTCAGCGATCGTTCCCGGCAATCCGGACAAGAGCCTGCTGATTGCGGCGGTACGGCAGACGGGCGACTTGAAGATGCCGCCCAAGGGTAACAAGCTGCGTGAAAGCGAGATATCCGATCTGGTGGAGTGGGTCAAGAGCGGGGCGGTGTGGGACCCGGCCGAGGCCGCTGAACCGATAGTGGCCAAGCTGACGGCCGCGCAGGCGAAGGGGGCGGCGGGCGAGGAGTTCTTCGAGACCAGGATCAGGCCGATTTTATCGACGGAGTGCGGGTCGTGCCACCAGGCGGCATCTGGCGGTGGTCTCAGTATGCTGTCACGGGAGGCGATGGTGCGCGGCGGCGGCTCCGGCCCGGCCATCGTGCCTGGCGACCCCGGTCAAAGTCTGCTGCTGACGGCGGTACATCAAACCGGGGCGTTGCGGATGCCGAAGAACGGCAAGCTCACCGACCGGCAGATCGCCGATCTGACGGATTGGGTGAAGATGGGCGCGCCGTGGTCGACCGCGAGCGTGGCAGTTCGCGCGCCGGGCAAGCAGATCACGCCGGAGATGCGGGCATGGTGGGCGTTCCAGCCGCTCAAGCTGCCTGAATTGCCGAAGACGAAAGATGCGGCGTGGGCAAAGACCGATCTCGACAGACTGGTGCTGGCGAAGCTGGAAGCGAAGGATCTGGCACCCGCCGCGCCGGCCGAGAAACGAATATTGATTCGGCGGGCGACGCTTGATCTAATTGGGTTTCCGCCGACTCCGGAGGAGATGGACGCGTTTGAGAAGGATGGGTCTCCGGCGGCTTTTGAGAAGGTAGTGGACCGGCTCCTGGCCTCGCCGCGTTATGGCGAACGATGGGGGAGGCATTGGTTGGACGTGGCGCGGTATGGCGACGACGATATTCGCGGACTCGACCCGCGCGGACGCGGGTATATGCCGCTCGATGGGGCGTACGTCTATCGTGACTGGGTGATCCAGGCGATGAACGCCGATCTTCCCTATGGGGATTTCCTTCGAATGCAGCTTGCGGGCGATCTGCTTTCGAAACAGCCGACGCCGGATCAGTTGAAGGCGACGGGGTTCCTTGGGGGCGCGCCGTGGATATGGGATCAGGCGGAGCCCGTGCAGGGGCGCGCGGATGAGCGCAACGAGCGGATCGACGCCGTAACGCGCGGCATGATGGGCCTTACCGTGGCGTGTGCGCGCTGCCACGACCATAAATACGACCCCATCCTCGCTAAGGACTACTACGCGCTGGGCGGTGTCTTTGCGAGCGCGACCTACACCGAGTACCCGCTGGTGCCGGAGTCCGAGGTGACGTTCTGGCGGCAGAAGTTCGAGCTGAAGGATAAGGTCGAGGAAGAGGTGCAAGCATTCAATAAGACCGCCGGAGAGCAGTTATCGAAGGCCTATGCGGCTCAGACGGTGCCCTATATGGTGGCGAGCTGGCGAGTCACGGGGAAGCTAAAGTTGAAGCAGGATGAGACGGCGGAGAAAGACAAGCTCGATCCGGAGCTGCTTGATCGGTGGATAAAGTTTCTTGGACGCAAACAGAGTTTTTACCCGTATTTGCACGACTGGCAGATGATGATCGCACAGGGTGGCACGGAGGATCAGGCGAAGGCTTTGGCGGAGTCGTTCCAGACACGCATCATCGACCTGGAGCTTGAACAGAAAAAGCTGAAGGAAGAGAACGACAAGATCGAGGCGAAGGCCGGCTCGCCGACACTGCGCAAAAAGGAGGCGAAGCCGAACGAGTTCGAGACTTACGATGAGTTCTGTCCGGGCTGTACGCTGGAGTTGAAGGTAATGACACCGGAGAACGCCAATCTTTACAGCGATCTCTTTATTCGTTCGCTGGCTTCGGATTCGGAGCGCGGTGAACCGGGGCTATTTGCCTTTCGGGGCTGGTCGTTGCGGCGCAGGCTTGGAACAGCCGAGCAGCAGTATTTGACCGACTCGGAAAAGACATTGGCGAAGTTGCGAAAAGAGGTCCCCAAGCAGTACCCCTTCGTCCATGGGCTGGCCGACAAACCGCAAGCGATAAACATAGCCTTGAATCTGCGCGGGAATCCTCACTCGCTAGGGGACGAGATTCCGCGTGCCTTTCCCGCAGTTTTAGGAGCGCCGGACAAAAAGCCCTATTCGCAGGGCAGCGGGCGTTTAGAGTTGGCGAACGACATCGTGGCCAGTCCGTTAGCGTCGCGCGTGTGGGTCAACCGGGTCTGGAAGTGGCACTTCGGCACGGGCATCGTGAACACCCCGGATAACTTCGGCAAGGTGGGCGATCCGCCGTCCAATCCTGAGCTGCTGGACTATCTCGCGATTCAGTTTCAAAAGGACGGGATGTCGCTTAAGAAGCTGCAAAAGCTCATCATGCTTTCGGCGACGTATCAGCAATCGAGCAAGGAGAACGTGAAGGCGAACGCGGTCGACCCGCAGAACCGGCTGTACTCGCATTTTTCCTTACAGCGGCTGGACGCGGAGCAGCTGCGCGACTCGATGCTGTTTGTGGCGGGCGATCTCGACACCAAAGAGCCTGGCGGTCCGGCTAAGCCGCTCAGCCCGGAAAACAAGAGCCGTACCGTGTATGCGAAGGTGAGCCGTTTTCGGATCGATCCCTTCCTGCAGGCGTTTGACTTCCCCAATCCGACGTTTACGACTGAACAGCGATTCTCGACGAATGTTCCCGTGCAGCGGTTGTACTTTATGAACAACGCCTTTGTGTACGGACAATCAGGCGTACTGGCAAATCGTGTCGCGTCGCAGGCGGATGACGCGGCTCGGATCGCGGAGATCTATCGCCTGCTCTACGGCAGAAAGCCAACCGCGGCGGAGTTGAATCTCGGCTTGGATTTTTTGAGGACGACTCCGGAGAAGCCAGGCTATCTGGTCAATCAGGAGCCCGTCACGGCCTGGAAGCAATATGCGCGAATCTTGTTCAGTTCCAACGAGTTTGAGTTCTTGAATTAGAGTTCGGCTCCGCTTTGCACATAGAAAAGCGGAGCGACGTGGAGAGGGCGATGCTAGGACACAAACCCGTACCAATGACCCGGCGCGACGCACTGCGGAAGATCGGTGGCGGCTTCGCGATGATGAGCTTTGCCGGGATGATCGGCGAGTCCCTCGCGCGGGCCGAAGTGAGCGGCGCGGCGGCACCCCCCTGGATGATTCAGGAGCCGCACTTCAAGCCTAAGGCCAAGCATGTCATCTTCCTCTTTATGAACGGCGGTCTGTCGCAGGTCGATAGCTTTGATCCGAAACCGATGCTGGCCAAATACGATGGACAGCCCATGCCGGGAGGCGATCTCGGCCATGAGCGCAAGACCGGATCGCTCATGAAATCTCCGTTCGCCTTCAAAAAATACGGCAAGAGCGGCATTGAGGTCAGCGAACTCTTTCCCAATATCGGGGAGTGCATCGACGACATCTGTGTCGTGCGTTCCGTTCACACCGAGATCCCGAACCACGAGCCCGCGGCTCATTATGATGAACACCGGCGCCAACATTATCGGACGTCCATCCATGGGATCGTGGCTCACCTACGGCCTCGGCACCGGCAATCGAAATCTCCCCGGATTTGTGGTGCTTTGCCCGCAGGTGCCGACCACGGTGGGGCCACCGCTCTGGAGCTCGGCATTTCTGCCGCCGGTGCATCAGGCCACCTTCGTTTCATCGGACACCAAGGATAAGAACTTCGATCCGTACAAGCTGATCCCCAACATTCATAACGAGCGGTTTACGATATCCCAGCAGCAGCGCGAGCTCGACCTCATTAAGAAGCTCGATCAGATGAATATGGCCGAGACGCAGGTGGACGTACAACTGGAAGCCACGATCGGCTCCATGGAGACTGCCTATCGGATGCAGACGGAAGCTCCGGATGTCTTCGACGTGCGCAAGGGAAGTGAAGCGACGATTAAGATGTACGGCGAAGGCAGCACGGCGCGCGGTTGCCTGACGGCGGCACGGCTGATTGAAAAAGGTGTTCGCATGGTGCAGGTTTATTATGCGCAGGGCGACCCATGGGATCACCACAATGACATTCTGATGCACCGTAAGAACGCGAAGGACTCGGACCAGCCGTTTGCCGCATTGGTCAAGGACCTGAAGGCGCGCGGACTCTTCGACGAGACAATCATCGTGTGCGGATCGGAGTTTGGCCGGACGCCCGTGGTGGAGCTGGGCGGCGCCGGCTCGCATAACGGCCGCGACCACAATCCGCATGGCTTCACCATGTGGCTAGCCGGGGGAGGCATCAAGGGCGGGATGACGTATGGGGCTACGGACGACTTCGGCTGGAAGGTGGTCGATAAGCCGGTTCATGTGCATGACATCCATGCGACAGTACTTTACCTGTTGGGCATCGATCACAAGAAGCTGACATATCGCTCGAGCGGGCGTGACTTTCGCCTGACGGATGTGTCGGGCGAAGTGATTCACGACATCATCGCATAGCGCTTGTCATGAACGAAGATAGATAGACGCCGGGAGGAGAAGGATGATCTCTAAAAGAAGTCTGGTGCGCCGCGGAGCGGCGGTAATCTTATGCTGTGTGCCACTGGTTCTGGGGGCGGCGCAAAAAGAAGACGCTCCGCAGATAATTGAGGTGCATGCCAGGAAATTTGAATACGTGCCGTCGGAGCTGACGCTGCGCAAGGGAGTGACCTACAAGCTGCACCTGACCTCGGACGACGTGCCGCACACCTTGCGCGTGAAGGCGCTTGGCCTGAATGGCGCAATGAAGCCGAATGAGTTTACCGACGTGCTCTTTACGCCGGAAGAGTCTGGCGATTTCCGCGCCGACTGTGGACTCTATTGTGGCGCGGGCCATACCAAGATGGCGCTGATGCTGCACGTCGTGGAGAAGTAGTGCCGGGAGTTCGTCCACGAGCCCTGCTCGCCCCGTTGGCTTGCCTGCTGCTCTCCGGGTGCCGAGCCAAGCAGCCGGGCAAAGTCGAGACAAGCGTCGCTGCCTGGACTAAGCATCATGTGACCATCGGCGGCAAATGGGATAAAAATCCCATGGTCGCGTCCGCGGAGTCGATCGAGCAAGGCCGCCAGGCGTTCGGATCGTACTGTTCGGTATGCCACGGGTTGGATGGTCAAAATACGGGTGTTCCCTTCGCCCTCACCATGTCGCCACCCGTTCCTTCCTTGGCGAGCGCGCCGGTGCAGTCCTACAGCGACGGTCAGTTGAAGTGGATCATTGACAACGGCATCTATCCATCGGGAATGCCTCCATCGCATGGAGAGTTCTCCGACGACGATATGTGGCAGATGGTGGTTTACATTCGGCACCTGCCGAAGCAAGGCAGTCTAGGCACGCCTAAGGTCTATGGCGGGGATTGATCGCGGGCCGTTACAAAGCGGCTTTGTACAATGCTCTCCGCAGTTTCGGTACACAATGGAATCATGGCCCAACTCGTCACTATAAGGCGTTACCGCGATCTTTCAGAGGCGATCGTTGCCCGTTCATTGTTGGAGTCGACCGGCATTACGGTATACCTGTGCGATGAGAACCTTGTTCGGCTTGACTGGCAGATCTCGAATTTTATCGGCGGTCTGCGCCTTCAGGTGGAGTCCGAAGACGAGCAGATCGCCACGGAGGTTCTGGACTCCCCCGTCCCCGAGGAGATCGATTATGGCAGCCCAGCCTTCGCCTATGCGCAGCCTCATTGCCCCCGCTGCGGGTCGATCGCAATTACGTTTGAAGGTTCGTCGCGCAAAGCGGCCTTGGCTTCGCTGTATGTATTTGCGATTCCGCTATCACTTGGCGCCAAAACGTGGACTTGCTCCAACTGTAACAACCGCTGGGACGAAGTGGATAGCTGATGCCCGACCGTAAGCCGAAACCCGAACGCACGACGCCGCACAAGGAGAAACTGTGCCAGACATGTGGGCGAGCATTTTCGTGGCGAAAGAAGTGGGAGCGGGATTGGGACGCAATCCGGTACTGTAGCGACGCTTGCCGGGGCCACAAGCCGGGGACCGCCGACCTGGAGTTGGAGGCGGCGATTTTGGAGCTGCTGGCGGAGCGCGGACGGGACAAGACGATCTGTCCCTCGGAAGCCGCAAAGCTGGTGGGAGGAAAAGACGCTCGGCGCGATTGGGAGGGGCTGATGGAGCCGGCGCGGGCGGCGGCGCGGCGGCTGGTGGCGGCGGGAAAAATCGTCATTACGCAGAAGGGGCAGGTAGTGGAGCCATCGACTGCAAAAGGTCCGATCCGTTTGCGATTGCGCTGAAATCAGCCATGGCCGTAAGCAGTAGATAGAGAGCGATTTGCGTCTGAATGCAATATGACGACAGCAACGAAGTCCGCTAAGAAGACAGCAGCTAAAAAGACGGCGAAGAAGGCAGCGAGCAAAGGTGGCGCTGACAACTGCTGGCCGGGGTTCGAGCACACGCCCGGCACCACGCCGGGGGAGAAGGGCAGCTGTGAGCCAATCCCAGGCGAGCACAGCAAGGCCACCAAGAAGGCCACGCAGAAGACGGCCGCGGCTAGCAAGCTCGAGAAGGCCGGCAAGCCCAACCCGAAGGCGAAGTAGCCGCCGTTATACTGGGCGGCATGGATACTGAGCGTGCACGAACATTTTTATTGGCCATGCCGCACGTCGTCGAGACGATGCAGTTTGGCGATAACCTTATCTTCTGGGTGGGCGATAAGGCGATAGGCGGGAAGATGTTTACGCTGATCGACCTGGGCGGCAATGGCCTGGTCCGCCATGGCGTGGTCTCGTTTGCGGCGGGTAAGGAGCGAGCGGCGGAGTTGCTGGAGATCGCCGGCATATTCCCGGCACCTTATCTGGCACGGATCGGCTGGGTGGCGGCCGAGCGATGGGGCCTATTGCGGCCAACAGAGTGGGAGAGCGAGTTACGGTCGGCGCATGAGTTGACGCTCGCCAAACTGCCTCCGAAGGTGAAGCGGGCGCTGATGTTGCCAAAGGCGGAGATGGCGGCTTTAGTGGAGGAGCGCCGGACGGTGCTTGCCAAGCGAGCGTAGCATCGGGCGGGGGGGATTTATGATGTCAGCATCATGAGTACGGTCTCTAAAGGTCTCGTAGTGCTGTCGTTGGCGGGAAAGGTGGCGCTGATTACGGGTGGCTCGCGGGGAATCGGCGCGGCTACGGTGCGGCTGTTTCGGCGGGCGGGGGCGCGGGTGGTCTTCAGCTATCGGACGGCGGAGGAGCAGGCGGCGGCGCTGGTGGAAGAGTGTGGCGGGACCGAGAGGTGCCGGGCGTTGCGGCAGGAGCTGTCGTCCGTCGAGGATGGGCGGGCGCTGATTGCGGCGGCGGTCCAGGCGTTTGGCCGGCTGGACTGCCTGGTGGTCAACCATGGCGTGTGGCCGTCGCACGATCAGCCGATCGGGGAGATGACGGCGGAGCAGTGGCGCGGGACGATGGGGATTAACCTCGATAGCGTCTTTGGGCTGGTGCAGGCGGGCGTGGCTCAAATCAAGTTGCAGCCAAACCCGGCGGAGGGAGCAAAGGGGCACGTTGTTCTGATTGCCTCGACGGCGGCGCAGCGGGGCGAGGCCTTCCACTCGGATTATGCGGCAAGCAAGGGAGCGCTGGTCAGCTTGACGAAGAGCCTGTCGAGCGAGTTGGCGGGCGAGGGAATCCTCTGTAATTGCGTGGCACCGGGATGGGTGCGGACGGAGATGTCGGCCGCTGCCCTGGACGACCCGCGGACGTCCAAGAAGGTGATGGCCGCGATTCCCTTGGGGCGAGCGGGCACGGTGGAGGAGATCGCCGGGCCGATTCTGTTCCTGTGCACGCCACTCGCCGGATTCGTGTCAGGCGAAGTATTCAACGTAAATGGCGGAGCGGTATTGGTTGGATGAGGAGTTTGCCGCAATGAAGACTTTGCTGCTGGGCTGTATGTTGCTGATGCAAACGTGTGCATGGGCGCAGGCTACGGATATTCCGAGCGCCGCGCCGGTGCAGACCACGGGCAAGACGCCGGAGGAGCGCGGGCGGATTCTGCTGGATCAGATGGTACTGGCCCTGGGTGGTCCATTATGGCTGAACCGCTCGACGCTATACCGCGAGGGACATACGGCGTCTTTCTTTCGCGGGGCGCCGACGGGAAGCGTGGTGGACTTCTGGTCGTTTCGCGAGTTCCCGGTAAATGGGCAGCCGGACGTGGAGCGGATCGAATATACGAAGAAGCGCGACGTGGTGCATATCTGGACGCGCGAGACCGGTGTCGAGGTGACGTATAAGGGCAAGACGACGCTGCCCGCGCTCCAGGTGGACGAAGAGCTGCGGCGGCAGAAGCACTCGGTCGAAGAGGTGGTCCGGACTTGGCTGAAGCAGCCGGGGGTGATGGTACTGGCGGAGGGAACGACGATGGTCGAACGGCGGATGGCGGACAAGGTGACCGTGCTGAGCGCGAACAACGACGCGGTAACGATCGAGTTGGACGTGACGACTCACCTGCCGCTGCGGCGCACCTTCGAGTGGCGCAATGAGACCTTCAAGGATCACGACGAGGATGCGGAGGAGTACGAGGACTATCACACGGTGCAGGGATTGCCGACGGCTTACTCGATTACGCGTTACCACAATGGAGATATGGCGTCGCAGCTGTTTGTGAAGAAAGTGGAGTATGGCCGGCCGATGGACGCGGCTCTCTTTGACCCGAACCGCCCGGTAAAGAAGGGTTAGAGGGACACGGCGTTTATACTCGGGTCTGCGATGAGTGAAACGATTGTAAGCAGTCCCGCAACGAAGACGATGGATATCAACGAGATTATGGCAATTCTTCCGCATCGCTATCCGTTCCTGCTGATCGACCGGATACTGGAAGCGGAGCCGCGGACGCGCATCGTGGCGTTGAAGAATGTGACGATCAACGAGCCTTTTTTCCAGGGCCACTTTCCCGGATTCCCGATCATGCCCGGCGTGTTGATGGTGGAGGCGATCGCCCAGGCCGGCGGTGCGTTGCTGTTGACCGAGTACGCGGATCGCGACGACAAGCTGATGGTCTTTACATCGATCGACGGGGCAAAGTTTCGCAGGCCGGTAGTGCCGGGGGATCAGTTGCGCATCGAGGTTACGGTGCTGAACTGGCGTACCTCGGCGGTAAAGATGCGCGGGGTGGCGACCGTAGACGGCAAGATTGCCTGCGAGGCGACGGTGATGTGCGCGTTGACCTCGCGTTCGGTTAGGAAAGCGATCCCTACTCCCGAGGCACCGGCGGAGTGAGCATCCATCCTACGGCGATCGTGGCCGCCGGGGCGGTGGTGCCGGCGAGTTGCACCGTGGGGCCGTATTGCACGATTGGCCCCCATGTAGAGCTGGGCGAGGGATGCGAGCTGGTGTCGCACGTGGTACTCGACGGACATATGCGGTTGGGTCGGGGCAATAAGATTTTTTCGTTCGCCTGTCTCGGGATTGCGCCGCAGGATCTGAAATATGCGGGCGAGCCAACGCGGGTAGAGATCGGCGCGGGCAATACGATCCGGGAGTATGTGACGATCTCGCGAGGGACCGCCGGCGGGGGCGGGGTAACGCGGCTTGGCGACGAGTGCCTGATTATGGCCTACACGCATATCGGGCATGACTCGCACATTGGGAATGGGTGCATTTTGGCGAATGCGGCGACGCTGGCCGGGCATGTGACGGTTGAGGATTACGCCGTCGTGGGCGCGCTTTGTCCGGTGCACCAATACTGCCGGATCGGACGGTATGCGTACATCGGCGGTGGCACGACCATCACACAGGACGTGCTGCCCTACTCGTTGACCTCGATCGAGCGGAACAATCATGCATATGGGTTGAATAAAGTCGGCCTCGAGCGGAGAGGATTTTCTCCAGGGGAAATCAAGCGATTGCGTGCGGCATACCGGCTGTTACTGGGGTCGAAATTGAATACGACACAGGCGCTTGCGGCCATTCGCGAGGAGCTGGGCGACGGTGTGGAGGATCATGTAACGTATCTGGCGGAGTTCGTGGCCAGCAGCCGACGGGGCATCATCAAGTAATGGCACACCATGAAAAATTAGGCTTGATCGCGGGCAACGGACGATTTCCGTTTCTGCTGCTCGACGCGGCTCGAGCGCATGGGTTGCACGTTGTGGTAGCGGCGATCCGGGAGGAGACCGACGCGGAGATAGACGCGCGGGTGATGGCTGACCCTATGGTACGGGTGCACTGGATGTCGCTGGGGGAGCTGTCGCGGCTGATCGAAACCTTTAAAGCGGAGGGGGTGACGCGAGCCGTCATGGCGGGGCAGGTACGGCACGGGCAGATATTTTCCAGCATACGGCCCGACTGGCGGCTGGCCAAGCTGCTCCTCGGTTTGCGGTTTCGATCGACGGATATGCTGCTGGGAGCAGTGGCGAAGGTGTTGGACGATGAAGGAATTGAGCTGGTATCCTCGACGGCTTACCTGGAGCCATTGCTGGCGGCGGCCGGCGTGTTGTCACGACGCGAACCTACGGACGAGGAGCGGCGGAACATAGCGTATGGGCGGACAGTGGCGCGGGGAATTGCGGGGTTCGATCTGGGACAGACGGTGGTGATTGCGGCGGGAGCCTGCGTGGCGGTAGAGGCCATGGAGGGGACCGATGCGACGATTGTGCGAGCGGGTGCGCTGATGCGCGCTTCCGGTGACGAGGCGGGAGTCCTGTCACGGGCGTTGACCGTGGTAAAGGTAGCGAAGCCGAATCAAGACATGCGCTTCGACGTGCCCGTGGTGGGCATGGGTACGATTGAGGCGATGATTGCCGCGGGCGCGACGTGTCTGTGCGTGGAGGCGGGGCGCACGCTGCTCTTCGACCGCGAAGGAATCGTGGCGGGGGCGAACGCGGCGGGGATCGCCATTGTCGCGGAAGCATGATGCGATCAAACAAGCGTCGCCGCGAACGAATAGTATTGCTGACGAGAGCGCTTCAGCTTGGGCTCGACTTCAAGGAGATTTGCATGACTCGCAATGTACGAAAGATGGTTGGTATCGCTTGCCTCGCCGCCGCTTCAGCGGTTAGCGTGGTCGCTCGGGCAGCGGACATGGTGCAGCCCGGAACGGCCGCCCCCAGCTTTACACTTCCTTCCCAGGACAACACCCCGGTAAGCCTCGCGGACTATAAAGGCAAATTTGTGGTGCTGTACTTTTATCCAAAGGACAAGACTTCGGGATGCACGATTGAGGCGCATAACTTTCAGCGGGACCTCGCGAAATACAACGCCGCGAACGCAGTCGTGCTCGGCGTAAGTCTGGACACGGCTGACAGCCACAAGAGCTTCTGCACCCAGGAGAGCCTTACCTTCAAGCTGTTGGCCGATCCGGGACACAAGGTGGTCGACGCTTATGGGGTGCACATTATGGGGATGGGACCGATCAAATACGCCGAGCGCGACACATTCTTGATCGATCCTTCAGGCAAGGTGGTTAAGGCCTGGACAAAAGTCGATCCGAATACGCACAGCGATGAAGTGCTCGCGGCGATCGCGGCACAAAAGAGCTAAGCCGGACACGCGTAGATTGAAAGCCCTCTCGCATGGAGAGGGCTTTGGCTGTCGGCTTACTTCTTTTTAGCGGCTACTTTTTTCGCGACGGTTTTCGGAGCGGCCTTCGTGGTGGCTTTCGGAGCGGCCTTGCCGACAGGGGTCGCTTTCTTTATAGCCGACTTCTTGGCGGGGAGTTTAGCGGCTGCCTTCTTTACCAATGCCGCCTTGGCCGCCACCTTCTTCAAGGGAGCCTGCTTCGCAGCGGAAGGCTTTGCTGCGGCTGCCGGTTTCGTAACCGTCTTCTTGGCTGATGTCTTCGTCGCGGGAGCTTTGGAGGCGGACGTTTTCTTCACGGAAGCAGGCTTCTTTGCTGCGACTTTCGTTGTTGCCAAGGTGGTACCTCTCATCGTTGATTTTGTGCTGCGTCCAGTGGTCTTGTTGCCGGCTGCCTTGGAAGAAGCAGCGTTCCCGCCGCGACTGGCCGGTGATTTCTTATGGGTGGAGGCCTGAATCGTTTTGGCCGTTCCGCTCATGGGAGCACTCTTTTTCGAGGGTACTTTTTTGGCGGGTACTTTCTTCGCCGGAGCTTTCTTTGCCGGCACCGTTTTAGCGGGAACCTTCTTGGCGGGCGCTTTCTTGGCCGGTTGGCGCGTGGGTGTCATCTTCGGGACGACGTCAACCTCGGATTCTTCAGCGTCGATGTCGAGGTCGTCCATGTCCTCATCTCCAGAATCGTCCTTGTCTTCCAAGCTGTCCTCATCCATGCGGCTCGGCTTCCGCGAAAGTTTAGTCGGCGGCGTGTAGATGTCCGCGGGTGAAGGCGGAGCCGCGTGCAGTGTGGCCTCTTCGCGATGGGGATGCTGCACATCGTCGGCGTCGATATCTGAATCGAGATCGCCTTCGAGCTCCGTATCGTCTTCGTCCTCTTCTTCGCCATCCGCCTCATCTTCATCATCGTCGAAGGCCGCTTCGGAGCCGGTAGGAAGAGTGACCTCTTCCTCTTCGTCATCATGCTCATCAGGGCCCGCGGCCCGCATGGTCTCGTCCTGATCGTTACCGGCCGCCGCGTGGAGGCCTCGTCCGCTTACTTCATCCGCACCGTCGAATATCGTCATCATTGTCCCCTAGGCCATTTACTTTCTGCATCGCGCCCGCGGCAGATAATGGTGTGATGCAAACCAGTCTGACGCAAGGATCGTGCAGTGTGCGGCGCGCACGGATTCTAGCAATAGAGTGCATCCGTTAGCTAGTGATGGCAAGTGTTGTTTTCGTGGATGAAGCTCATCGTGCAGCTTTGCGTTTCTTTCCCGGCACGGAGTGCGCGCGAGAGCTTGCGCTGCGTGGGGCGTTTGCGCGTGCCGGTGAGAAAGATCGCTTCGCTCCGGAACGCGCCGAGGACTTGAAGTAGGTGCTGACCGCGCGCCTACTGGAGCGGGAATACGTCCGTCCGGCGCCGCGCATAGCGGCGTATTTGCCGCGAGCGGCGCGACCGTGGAAGGTGGCGCGGCGGCTCTGCATCGTAGGCCCGAGTTGCACCGGCTCCGCAACGCGAAGCACCTGACCCGTTCGAAAATTCCTACCGGACAGGTGATTCCAGGTGCGCAGATCGGCGGCGGAGACGTTGAAGCGATCGGCGACGGCGACGAGCGTATCGCCGCGGCGAACCTTATAAACGGCGGCGCGCATGGCGGTGTAAGTAACGGTGATAGGTACAGTCAGCTCGTCGCCGTCTTTAAGAGGCTCGCCGGGCTTGAGGCCGTTGACCTCCGCGATCTCATTGGCGTGGGCGTGTAACGAAGAGGCGACGGCATCGAGCGACTCGCCCGAGCGAACGACATGAAAGCGCCAAGTGGTCCGCTTGTCGCCGGGAACGGTCTTGAGGCGTTGGGCAAATACCTCGTGCGTACCGGCCGGGAGGTGGAGGTCGAAGGAAATGCCCTCGGGCGTGGTCATGCGGAGCAGGCTGGGATTGAGGGCGACGATCTCGGGGAGCGTGGCATCGGTGAGATCGGCCACGAGACGAAGGTCGATCGCGTAATCGACGGGTACGATGTCCGAGACGACGGCGGCCTCCGCGACGACCTTGTCGAGACCGTATTTGGAAGGATTCTTCGCCATGATGACCGCCGCGAGTATCTTGGGCACGTACTCGCGGGTCTCCTTCGGCAAAACATTGCGGCGATAGAGCTCCCAAAAATCTGCGTACCCGGTGCGCATGACGACCTTCTGGATATTGCCCGGACCCCAGTCATACGCGGCCATGGCGAGGAACCAGTCGCCAAGCTGGTTGTAGAGGGTCTTCATGTACTTGGCGTAAGCGACGGAGGACTTTTGCGGGTCGAAGCGCTCGTCGAAGTAGCTATTGCGCGCGAGGCCGTAGGCACCCGTGGGCATGAACTGCCACATGCCGCCCGCGCCGGACTTGGCGTTCAGCGCCTGTGGCTGAAAGCCTGATTCAGCCACGGCAAGGTAGAAGAGGTCTTGCGGCAGGCCCTGATCGGCGAGGGCCTTCTGGATGATGTCCTTGTACTTGCCGGAGCGCGCGAGGCTGTGGACCATGTGGGCGCGGAAGGATGACGAGTTAGCGAAGAAGCCGATGTACCCGGCGACCTCATCGTTGATGACGAGGGGAAGGTCGGACTTGATCTGGAGCTCGGAGCGAAGACGAGCGGTGAGTTCCGGGTTAGGCGCGAAGGTGAGGTCGCCGACGGTGTCGAGCGGGGCCTCTTCAATTCGCGGAGAAAAGCCGTTGCCCTGCTTGAGCGCGGCCATCTCAAGCGAGTTGACGGCGTCCAGCAGGTGCTCGAACTCCTCAGAGAGAGCTGGGTCGGTTTTCAGGTCGAGACCGCTTGTAAGCAGGGTATCGACGGCCGTATCGAAGTCCATGCGGGCGGCGTCGAGCCGGTTGGCCTGGTAGTTGGCGACACCCGAGCGATAGCTGGCCTCGGCACGCGAGATAAGACCTTGGGCCTTTGCAGTGCTCGCCGTGTTCGTGGCAGCCGTCGGTGAGGACGGCTCGGGCTTTTGGATGGCTGACGGCTGTTCGACCGTAAGTGGGGGCGCGGTGGCTTGTGCGGACGCCTTGCCGGGTGCCACGTCCGCGCCGCTGGGGCATCCCGCCAACAGGAGGAGAGGTGCGGCCGCCATGGTCAGCGCCATGCGCCACATCCAATTCATTCGATTCATTCGCGCCCTTCGTACCTTAGCTATTGTAAGACGGTGAATGAACTCATGCGTTGCGGAACTGCGGGACTAAGGAGGGCTTCGCGAATCATGCGGCGCGGCCTTTCATGAGACGAGATGCGCCGCGTCCAATGCCGGCCGGCGCGGCTAGTGTACCGCAACATCGGCGGTGTTAACATGGAACTCTGAGGCCTCCCGCACCCTTCATGGACCCAAGCCACATCCGCAACTTCGCGATCATCGCGCATATCGATCATGGAAAGTCGACGCTCTCGGACCGGCTGCTGGAGCTTACGGGCTCGCTCACCTCGCGCGAGATGCAGGCGCAGGTGCTGGACGCGATGGACCTCGAACGCGAGCGCGGCATCACCATCAAGGCCCATACCGTGCGCATGGCGTACAAGGCGCAAGACGGCGAGATGTACCAGCTCAACCTGATCGATACGCCCGGGCACGTGGACTTTTCGTATGAGGTCTCGCGGTCGCTGGCGAGCTGCGAAGGCGCGTTGCTGGTGGTCGACGCGTCGCAGGGCGTGGAAGCGCAGACGCTGGCTAACGCGTATCTGGCGATCTCGAACGGGCTGGAAATTATCCCCATCATCAACAAGATCGATCTACCGTCGGCCGACATCGAGCGAACGAAGGAGATGATCGAAAAGTCGGTTGGGCTGCCGGCGGACGACGCCATCGCCGTCTCGGCGAAGACAGGCCTAAACGTCGAGAGCATCCTCGAGGCAGTGGTGACGCTGCTGCCGCCGCCCTTGGGCGACCCCGAGGCACCGCTCCAGGCACTGATCTTCGACAGCTGGTTTGATGCGTATCGCGGCGTTGTTGTGCTGGCGCGCATCATTAACGGACGGCTCCGCAAGGGCATGAAGATTAAAGTGATGTCGAACGGCAAGCTCTTCGACGTCGAGAGCATGGGCGTGATGACGCCGAAACCGGTGGAGCTGGCCGAATTGAGCGCGGGCGAGGTGGGCTTCTTTGTCGCCACGATAAAAAATGTCGCCGACACCAAGGTAGGCGACACCCTGACCGAAGCGGCGCGGCCCTGTACGGAGGCGCTACCGGGGTTTGAAGACATCAAGAGCATGGTTTTCGCGGGCCTCTATACGGTCGACTCGCATGAGCACGCCATGCTGCGCGACGCGCTTGAAAAGCTGCGCCTGAACGATGCCAGCTTCTCGTTCGAGCCGGAGTCGTCGGTGGCGTTGGGGTTCGGTTTTCGCTGCGGATTTCTCGGGCTGCTGCATCTGGAAATCATTCAGGAGCGGTTGGAGCGCGAATTCTCGCTTGATCTCATCACGACCGCGCCGGGTGTGCGTTATAAAATTACGCTGACGGACGGCAGTGTGCTGGAGGTCGATAACCCCTCGCGCTGGCCCGACCCGACCGAAGTCGTCTCCATTGAAGAGCCGGTCATCACGGCCAAGATACTGACCAACGAGGAATATGTCGGCAACATCCTGAAGTTGGTTGAAGACAAACGCGGGCGGCAGCAGAATATCGAATATGTGAGCTCGACGAGGGTGATGCTGACCTACGAGCTGCCGCTGAACGAGATTGTGCTCGACTTCTATGACAGGCTGAAGTCGGTCTCGCGCGGATATGCGTCGCTCGACTACAACCTGGCGGGAACCTGGATCTCCCCAATGGTGAAGATGGACATCCTGATCGGCGGCGACCCGGTGGACGCGCTCTCAATCATCGTGCACCGCGACTTTGCATTTGACCGGGGTAAGGCGCTAGTGTCGAAGATGCGCGAGTTGATTCCGCGGCAGATGTTCGAGGTGGCAATCCAGGCGGCCATCGGTGCCAAGGTGATCGCGCGCGAGACGGTCACGGCCATCCGCAAGAACGTCATCGCGAAGTGCTACGGTGGTGACATCAGCCGTAAGCGCAAGCTTCTCGACAAGCAGAAAGAAGGCAAGAAGCGGATGAAGCGCATTGGGAAGGTCGACATCCCCCAGGAAGCCTTCCTGGCCGTGTTGAAGGTAGGCGAAGAGTAGCCCGTAAGCGGCTGGGGACTCGCGACAGTAATCGTCTCGTAACCTTTACCTGTGGAAACTGAACAAAACACGAAAAATTGGCCACCTCTTGATTCAAGAGGTTGACAGAATTCGAACGCTTACCTCTAAGTACAATTAGATGAGCAACTTATATGTGGCGCAGGACGCATTGTTTGCTTGCGCGAATCAATTACCGCGATAAAGCAAGTTCTGCCATCCTTAAGATATGCACAAGTTCTTCCACAGGTAGGCCCAAGTGAAGATGGAATAGTGCATAAAGAAACCGCAAAGCTCAGCTTTGCGGTTTCCTCAGTATCAAAGGCGAATTTACTGCTTGGGAGCGGTCGTTGCGGGCCGTGGCGCGGTGGTGGATGTGCGTGGCCGAGCGGCAGACGGAGCAGAAGGAGGCGGAGCCGCAATGCCCGAACTGGTATTGTAAGCGTCGATCGCAGCCTGCGAGACATCCGTGTTGGGGTTGGCGGCAGCCCACAGAACAGGGGTCTGCTGATTACCGACATCAAGCAATAGAGTGTAGCCGTTCTGCGCAACATACTGCCTTACCGATGCATTGAACTTTTGTGCAATCTTGCCGAATGCCTCTTGCAAATCAGCCTGGTATGCTTGCGAGGCATCTTCGGCATCCCGGTTAAGAGTCTTTTCTTTCGTGTCGATCGCCTTTAAACGGTTGGCGCGCTCTTCGTCGGAGAGGGTAGCGGGGGCAGACTGCATTTGCTTCTTAAGGGTGTCGACCTCTTGCGCAAGGGTATCGATCTGATTCTTCTTTGGTTCGTACTTCTTCTGCACATCCTGCACGGCGCGTTGGCCTTCGTTAGTGGCGAAGACAGCCTGTTCGAAGGAGATAAGGGCGATCTTGGCGGGCACGGCAGCCGGAGGAGGAGCCGTCTGCGCAACCGGAGCGGTGGTTGTGGCGGCGGGTCTGGGTGCGGTGGCCGGCGATGCAGTCTGAGCGAGGGTGACAGCCGTCATGGGGCCGGCACTCAGCGCGGAGAGGAGGATAAGGGTACGATTCATGTGTGGTGTAAAGCTCCTTCAGAAGTCGTGCATCAAGCGTAGTACGTTGAATAGAGATCACCGGTTTGCTGGGAGCGAATGGCTGTACGGCAAAGCTCCTTTGTTCTTCTTGCGCCGGGATCGGGAACTCACCGCAGGCTCAAAGGAACAATGTCGTGAGTGGCAAAGCTCAAATACTTCCCAAATTATAGGGCTTGACTTTGAACCAGGTCAAACAGAGCGGAGATGCAACGATTCAGAAACAAGAAGATTACAGAGGAACTTCTATGATTTCCTGAACAGCAGAATGGTTGAGGTAAGAGTTTTACAGGCTGCTTGCCGATGTGTCATTGGCATATAAATTGCCATTAGACTCTGTGTTGTGCCATGACTTCATGGCGAACCGTCGGTTCATTTGAAAAAGCGCCGCCCACGCATGGCGGCGCTTACCAGGAACGATGCAGGGATTAGGAGGCCAATGACTGGCCGTTATATGATGTATAGAGTGCCTCGAACACAAGCTGAACACCAGTCGTTTGCGGAAGATGCAAGCTATCTGAGCCTTTGCTCTTGCAACGCGACGTAGCTTTGTATAGTGTGTATCTTGAGTAAGAACTGTCGGTCCGTGACTTTGCTTGAGCTTCCCGAAGGGCATCGGGATGCACGCCGAGGGTGCGGGCCGGTTGGATGGCTTACTATATTGTCTGGGTGAGTACTTCGGAATTGGGTCGTCGAATCGACGCACCCTCTGCGCGTTACGGTAGTGCACCGTGCGATGACAGCCGATAATCTCTTGTAAAGTCCGTTGAGTACAAATTGATATTGTTTCTTCCGACGCTCGACACCGGTCTGCTGCGCTGCCCACGATATAACGTGGGCTGGTGGGCGGCTGGAGCGTGGGAGTGGGACGAACATTCGCGTCGATGCAGTCGATCGAGGCTATAGGAAGTGGAAGCATGAGTTCAGAGCAGATCGTGTCCGAGATGCCGATGCATCAAGGCCAACTCCCGCTGAGCGGCCAAGACGGTCAGCCACAGCATAGCTCCAGCAATGGACTACAGGACGGACCGAATGTGCCGCATGGCATGGGGCTCTCCAAGAGCAGCCGCCGCCGCCGCCGCAAGCGGAAGGGCAAGGGGCCGGATGGAGCTGGCGAGGGGTTCGGGACCGAGGCTGGCGGGGATGACGCGGTATCCTCGATACAGGCCGCGTCGACCCCTGTCGCGGCTCAGCCGGTGAGTAACGGTTTCCAGAGCAATGGGCAGAGTGGGTCGCAAAGCAGTGTTCCGCAAGGCGCACAGCAAGGTTACCAGCAGAACGGAAGCGGTTCGGCCTCCGGTAAGCGATGGAAGAAGAAGTTTCGTGACCGCGACCGGCAGCAGCGGCCGTCGGGTGGGTTTGAGAACGCGGGCGGCACCGCGAATCTCTCGGCGGGGGCCGCGCCGCAACAAAGCAGTGGCGGAGCACGTCCTTTTCGCGATGCAAATTCGCACCAGCCCGGCAACGGCGGCGGATTCAAGCGCAAGGGTGGAGGCGGCAAGCCGCAGCAGTCGCGTGGGCCGCGGAGCTTTGTCGGCCCGATGGATCATAGCTATCGCGCGGCGAATGGCAACTTCGCGGAGACCCCACCCTCGACGATCGAGCCGCAAGGCAACTATGGAGGACGCGCGGCGCGGTTGAGCTATCAGAGCGACTCCCAGCCGATCGACTATTCGCAGGGCCGGGTGATCCCGATCGCCGAAGACGCGCCGACCAAGATCTATTTCTTCATCGAGGACTTGTTCTTTATAGCGAAGATTCAGGAGACGGCCCGCAAACTGGGCGTCAAAGTAGCCTTCGTAAAGAACGATAAAGAGTCCGTCGCGGCACTGACGGGGCATGAGGAGGAGGATCGACCGGGGCTGATCGTCTTCGACCTGAACAATGCGAACGCTAAGCCGATGACGCTCATCCCGAAGCTGAAGGCCAAGCTGAAGAAGGGCACATCGATCGTAGGATTCCTGTCGCATCTGCAAGGCGACTTGAAGGCTAAGGCCGTCGAGGCGGGATGCGATACGGTCATGCCGCGCGCGGCATTCTCACAAAACCTGCCGAACCTGCTGCGCCGGTACGGGATCGTGGACGAGGACGAGCCGAACTTCAATCAATAAAGAGCGAAGACAGCCGGGCAATCAATCACTTAATAGAACGGAAGAGATTTTTCATCCGCGTTCAATCCAGTGATCGGTGCCCGCTCGCTTAGCCTGGAGGCCAGGTCATGGGTCGTCCGCCCAGCAGATGAACGTGAAGGTGATCGACCGTCTGGCCGCCGTCTTCGCCCGTATTGATGACCAGCCGATACCCTCGGGTGAGGCCTTGCTGTTCGGCGAGGTGCGCGGCGGTGGCGAGCAGATGGCCCAGAAGAGCGGCGTGTTCAGCGGTTGCGTGAGCCGTGGAAGCCAGGTGTTCTTTCGGAATGACAAGCACGTGCACGGGTGCCTGTGGGTGAATGTCCGCGAAGGCGAGGCTATGGGCGTCCTCGTGCAGACGCTTAGCGGGGATGATGCCGGCGGCGATCTTGCAAAAGAGGCAAGCTTCGGATGAGTCGGGCATGGTGCTCCTGATGGGATTTTACTTTGAGAAGTAACGGGGTTGCCGGCCGGGTGCCCATGGGTCGTAAGTAGCGGCGAACGCGGCGCGGGTGTGGATGGCTGGGTGATCGTAGGTCCACCATTCTATAAAGGGATGCGGTTCGGGAGTCTCAAGAGCTTTCTCGCCCAGAAGTTGGAACGTCTGAACGGCGGTAGCCCGTGGATCGGCGGCAATGGTGTGCATCGCCTCCTGGCCGTAGATGTCGGCGATGTGCTCGTGCATCCGGCTGTAGCCGTTGACGAGCGGCTCGGAGGCGAGGCTCAGGGTGGCGAGGACGACCATATAAACGGGGAGAGCGGCCCAGTCGGCAGGCGACTCGATGGCCCAGACATGGCTATAGCGGCGGAGTAGCCAACCGGCAATGTGGAAACCCATCCAGAAAGCGGCCAGCGTCAGCCCGCCCAGAAAGAGCAGCGTCCAATAAATGTGGTTGAGGACGTAGTGGCCCATTTCATGGCTGAAGATGAAGGCGATCTGGTTTGGGGTGGCGGCGGCGAGGCTCGTATCCCACACGACGACGCGCTTGGAGGGGCCAAGGCCGGTAACATAGGCGTTGACGCCGGTGTATCTTTTGCTGGCGTCCATCAGGAACATGCGCTCGGGCGGAATACTCAGCGGGCCGCGGGCGACGACTTGTTCGAGCCGCGCAACGAGGCCTGGATCATGGGCGGCGAGCGGCTCGAAGCGCGAGAAAAGCGGGTCGATCAGGATGGGTGCGAGGAAGACGCCGGCGAAGACGGCGGCCATGGCGGGAAACCAGAACCATAGCCACCAGCGACGCGGCGAACGGCGGATCAGCCAGAAGAGGAGCATGGCCCCCAGGCTGGTAGGCCCCCAATCGAGGACGAACTCCTTGGCGAGATCGGCCGACCAGCCGCTCCAACCCTGAACGGAGAGGCCGTAGGCAAGGCTAAGATGGTGGCCGTAGAGACCGAGCGGCAAGTCGAGCAGCGCCATGTTGGAGAGCAGGAGAAAGGTGAAGAGAAAGCATTGTGCCCAGCGACTGCGGCTAACGCGAACCGCAAGGTCGCGGAGGCGCGGGGGAATGCGAAAGGCGAGCAGAAGGATGGTTTGTAGGATGCCCCACGCGGTTCCTCCAAAATGGAGCAGCGTGCGGGTGCGGAAGAGGGCCTGGGCTTGCTTGAGCTTTTCAGGTGGCAGAGTATAGGTGGGGGTTTGAGCGTGCAGGTGGGCAGCACACATCATTAAGATGGCTGCTAGCGGGAGCCATTTTGAAACTCGGTCAAACATCGGGACTCCTCAAGGCATCCTCTCATCTTCGCAACTCCGGGAGGAGCGACGTTCTTCCGTATGCAGCGTCGAACTTCGGTAGACTTGCCTAAAGGCAGTCTGCATCCTGGAGTTATCTCTTTTGATCGATCGGTCCGTTCGTCTTCTCCCCATTGCGATTCTTTGTGCGTCCACCATCAGCTTCTTCTACCCGCTGCACGTACAAGCCGCCGCCGAGCCGATCGTCGCGCCGATCGTGGTACAGGCGATGGAGTCGGAGCTGCATCGGGCAATGACCTCGCTCGGTACCGGAGGCGACGCTCCGAAGCCGTACTTCCTGAGCTATGCGGTGGCGGACAACGAGTCAGTCAATATTTCGGCGCAGTACGGCGCGATCGTGAGCTCGAACGCGGCCCACCGGCGCACAGCCGATGTCCAGATACGGCTCGGTTCCCCCGCGCTCGATAATACGCACGGCGATCACCGGGCGAGCGCGCTGACCACGCTGCCGCTGCCGTTAACCGACGACCGGGCGGCGATCGCACGCAGCTTGTGGTTCGCGACCAACCGTGGATACGGGAAAGCGCTCGACAGCTTCCTGAAGGTAAAGACCGAGCAGCAGGTGCGGGCGAAGGAGGAGGACGTTTCAGCGGATTTCTCCCAAGAGACGGCTGCGAAGCAGCTGCTGCCGCCCGCGCCGGAGCTGAAGCTCGATCAGGCGGCCTGGGAGACCCGGCTGCGTGAGCTCTCAGGCCAATTCCAGAAGTACCCCGACATCTTCTTCAATACAGTGGCCCTCGATGCGTCGAACGAGACGGACTACTTCGTGTCTTCGGAGGGAGCGAGCGTCTCGACCCCAAGCCGCGTGGCGCGGTTGGTCGTCGTGGCGCGGACGCGAGCGGCGGACGGCATGGACCTCTTTCGCGTGGAGACGTTCGAGGCCGACAGCCTGAGTCACCTGCCGGACCAGAAGATGCTGCTGGCCAAGACGGAGGCGATGGCGAAAAACCTGGAAGAGCTGCGGGTCGCGCCGATCACCGAGCCGTTCAACGGACCCGCCATTCTGAGTGGCCGGGCGGCGGCGGTCTTCTTCCACGAAGTGCTGGGGCATCGCCTGGAAGGGCAGCGGCAGCGCGGCGACGAGGAGGGGCAGACCTTCACCAAGCTGCTCGGCAAGCCCATCCTGCCCAGCTTCCTGAGCGTGGCGGACGATCCGACGTTGGAGACGTTTGAAGGGCATCCGCTGAGCGGGCACTACAGCTTCGACGATGAGGGGCAGCCGGCGCGCAAGGTCGATCTTGTGAAGGACGGCGTGCTGGAAACCTTCCTGATGTCCCGGCTACCCGTGGCGAGCTTCGCCACCTCCAACGGACACGGGCGTGCGCAGACCGGGCGCATGCCTACGGGGCGGCAGGGCAATCTGATCGTTACCTCGACGAAGGCGGTAAGCGACGCCGAGCTGCGTCAGTTGCTGATCGCCGAGGCCAAGCGGCAGGGCAAGGCCTACGGGCTTTACTTCGAGGATATTTCTTCCGGGTTTGCGGTCACGACGCGGCGGTCGCCCCAGGCGTTTCAAGTCATTCCGCTCGTGGTCTACCGTGTATTCGTCGACGGCCGGCCGGACGAGCTGGTGCGTGGCGTCTCGATCGTGGGGACGCCGCAAGCCGCGCTGAACAGCATTCTGGCGACAAGCAATAAGCAGGACATCTTCAACGGAGTCTGCGGGGCGGAGTCGGGGCAGATCCCGGTGAGCGCGGTGGCTCCGGCGATGCTCGTGTCGGCGATCGAGACGCAGCGGCAGGCCCAGGGGACGACGCGGCCTCCGATCCTGCCGCCTCCTACCATAACGGCAGCCTCCCTGAAGGAGGCGAAATGAAGTTTTCACTCTTGAAATGGTCTTGTTTAACAATCGCGCTATCGTTGCCGTTTGTGACCGCGAAGCGCACGTTCGCGGAGGATAAACCCGATCCCATGTTGCAGGCGATGCAGGACGAGCTGGCGCGCGAGAAGGCGCAGCTGCTGTTGCCGGGCATGTCGCGGCCGTACTTCATGGAGTATCGGCTCGACGAGCAGACGACCTGGGAGGCTGTCGCCAACTACGGCGCATTGACTCGTGAGGAGACCGGGCGGCAGCGCGTGGTGCGGGTCACGGTGCGCGTGGGGAGCTATGAAGCCGATTCGAGCTCCAGCCGCGGTGACGGCGTCGTACAGCTCGCGCCGGAGGATAATGACCCCACCGCATTGCGATATGCGCTCTGGACGGCAACCGATGAGGCCTATAAGAACGCATTGCGAGCGTACTCGGCCAAACAAGCGAATCTGAAGCGGTTCCAGGCGGCGGCGACGGCGGACGATTTTTCCCCTTCGAAGCCGGTGATCAAGATTGAGCCGCTGGTGGCGCTCGATCTCGACCGCGCGGAGTGGAAGCACCGCATCGTGGAGGCGAGCGGCCTCTATGCGGCGACACCCGGCGCGGAGCATGTACAGGTATCGTCGGCTAACGTGCGCGGTCTGGCGGTTAACCGCTACCTGGTCAACACGGAAGGTACGGCGGTGCGGCACGGGTACACGGGCTACAACGCGACGATCAACGTGGCGGGCCAGGCGGCGGATGGAATGCAGCTTGGCCGTTCGAATGGAACGACGGCGGCGCTGGCGAAGGACTTGGAATCGGCGGCGGCTTTTCGTCAGCGAACGCTCGACGACTTGAAGAGTTTCGAGGAACTGCGGAATGCGCCGGTCGTGGCGGCCGAGGACTATCACGGTCCCGTACTCTTCTCGGGCGACGCGGCGGCGGACACGTTCACCAGGCTCTTTCTGCCGAATATCGAGGCGGACCGGCCGGACGCGGGCACCACGGCGCGGACGCAAGGGGCTTATAGCTCCAGCCTGCATACGCCGGTACTCTCGGCGCTGCTGAATCTGAAGGATGACCCTACGCTGACGGCATATCACGGCCGGCAGCTGCTCGGAGCCTACGACGTGGACGATGAGGGCGTACCGTCGCAGTCGATTGATGTCGTGCTGGCGGGCAAGCTGATGAACTTCGACATAGGGCGCGAGCCGGTAAAAGACTTCCCGGATTCCAACGGGCACGGGCGAGCGGGACCGGGGCAGCCGGCCCACTCACGGGCGGCGGTGGCGTTCTTCAGGTCTACAAAACCAAAGTCTCCGGCGGAGATGAACGCGGCATTGCTCGATCTGGCCCGGCAGCAGGGGCGGGATGTCTATGCGGTGGAGACCCTGGGGAGCGAACTGGTACCCCGGCTGCTTTACCTCGTCCATGCCGATGGCAAGCGGGAGTTGGTACGCGGGGCGGCGTTCGACGAGCTGGACGCGCGGAGCCTGCGGTCCGGGATTTTGGCGGTCGGCGCGGACGGCTATGTGGCGAACAATCTGGGGGCGGTGCCGCAGACGACGATCGCGCCTAGCCTGTTGTTTGGGGACATCGAGGTAAAGCGGGCGACCGAGGAGCAGCAGAAACTGCCGTACTACGCGCCACCAGCCTCCTAACCGGCTTCAATCCGTGCGGACGAGAAAGGCTTGCGCGTCGGGAACATGGATGGCATCGGCGATCTGAGCGGCTTGGTTACGCGTGGACAGCTTGGGGTTGATGCGGACCCAGAAGCCCGTGGGCCCCTGAAACTCGATGACCTTTGCCGTAGCATAGCGGCGCAGAAGATCGTTCTTCAGCTGGATGGCGTCCTCGGCGGAGAGGAAGGCTCCGATCTGCACGCACCATCGGCCATTGGGATCTGTGCCGGGTTTGGGCGTGGGGAGAAAGGCCTCGACGCGTACCTTGGCTACACCGGCCCGGTAGACGCCCGTGATCTTGGCGGCTGCCAGCGAAAGATCGATGATGCGTTCGCCTACAAATGGGCCGCGGTCGGTGATCCGCACCTCCACGGTGGCGTTGTTGCTGAGATTGGTGACGCGCACCATTGAGCCGAGAGGCAGGGTCTTGTGCGCGGCGGTCAAGGCGTTCTCATCGTAGATGGTGCCGTCGGCTCCGGCGCGATGATGGTAGGGCGGCCCGTACCAGCTGGCGAGGCCGACCTCGACTGAATCCGGGCGGCGGTTGGTTGCGGGTAGCGGTGCCGTGTGGGCCTTTGGGACTTCGGCGGTTCGCGCTTCCGGGGTGGTGTGCGGCTGCGCGGGTGACGCAGAGGGAGCGGGAGGAGGAGAGTAGGCGGCGGTCTTCCTATGGCAGCCGGTAAGCGCGAGCATGGCTACAACCATCGCGGCGGCCCGTCGTCCCCGGTTCACGGCGTCTTTGCGCCTTCGTGCGGACCGGCGCGATCGTCCATCTTGCGCGCAAGCCGTTCCAACTCCGCGGCTGCCTTGCGGAGAGCCACCGATCCGTTCTCTCGAGCCTCCGGCACGACCTCGTTATTAAGATAGGTAACGACGCGTCGCAGCTCGTCTTCAATGGTGGCGGCGGCTTCGTGGAGGCGTTGCTCCCACGGCCGCTTCGGGGTTTTGGTATCCATGCGTAGACCTCGTCTTCTTTATACGGGCTTGAGGGTACTTCGTTTCATCATGGAGCGAGGTTCTGTCCCACGGTTGCTCTCCTGGTAACGCCAAACGGCGGCGCGTCATCATGGGACGACACACGAGCGTGGCGTTCACGGGAATGCGCGAACGTACCGTAAAACACGCTTGTCATGCTGACGATACGGTACACTTCGCCTGTGGCTTGCGCATCTATTCTGGTTGTGAGGTGGTGCGATTGAGCAAAAATTCCCAAGCTACGAGTGCTAAAAACATTCTCGGGTGTGCCGTTTTCTTGTGGGTCGCGGCTGGAATCTTACGGGCACAAACGGCAAATGTCATCTTCCCGGAAGCGCCCAGTCCTGCAAGTGCTGGCTCTAGCTGGCAAGACGCACCGGCGGAGTCGAAACGCCCCATCACGGCTTCGAACCATGCAAAGTTTATCTTTCCGGGACAGACAGCACCGCATCTGACGGCGACCGACAAGGTCAATATGGGGCTGATCCATGGAATCTCGCTCTATTCAGCGGCCGGCTGGGTCGTAGCCTCCGAGTACGTGCACCTGATCGACGGCGCGCCCAACTACGGAACCAACCTCGGCGCTTACGGCCAGCGATTGGGAGCGGCAGCCCTGCGAGGGTATAGCGAAGAGGTGCTGGGTACTTCCATTCTGTCGCCCTTGTTACATGAAGACCCAAGATTCTTCCGCATGGGACCACGCCGCGGCATCGCCGCGCGTACTCTCTACGCGGTGACGCGCACCGTCGTCACGCGCGACGACAACGGCGGACAAACACTCAATCTCTCGTTGCTGGGGGGCAATCTTACCGGCGCGGCGCTGACGAACGCATACTATCCGGCGGCGAACCGCAGCGCGGGGCAGACGTTGAGGACCTTCGGCGGATCGATGGGCGGCGCGGCCTTCGGGTTCGTGGCCGATGAGTTTCTGCCCGACAAACTGCTGTCCCGGACAATGGTCGCGGTACACCTCCGGCGCCGGTAAGGGTGCTGAATGGCATCTTCTTACGCGAGGACGTGTTCTACACTCAATAAGGGGACCGGAGGATGCGTTGGCTTGTCTTGTGCGCCTTGATGCATCCGGTGGTCTCGCTCGCGCAGCAGAGTCAGCCAGGCACGTCCGAGCCGTTGCCGGACAGCCCCGGGACTACCAAGACCTACCGGCAGAGCGCCACGGTGACTACTCCCGCCGTGCCGTGCAAGGCCGTGGATGCGGCGATCGTAACAGATGGCGTCGCGGCGAGCACGCCGTGTCCTCCTGAACCGAACCGAAGTCCTTACCAGCGGTTTCTAAACTCGCTCGATCCGCTGCCGTTGTCGTCACGTCAGAAAGGTCTGCTGGCCATCCGCGATGTGGTCGATCCGGCGAATCTCTTTACGATTACAGCCAACGCCGCCTTTACGGTGGGGATCGATCCGCACACCGGCTACGGTCCGGGCGGGAAGGGGTTCGGACGCGATATCGGCTACAGTCTGGTGCAGGATGCCACGGGCGAGTTCTTTTCCACCTTTGTCATCGATTCGCTGATCCATGAGGATCCGCATTACCATCGCTCGCCGCGGGCCACTGTGCCGCGGCGCTTTCTTCATGCCGTATCGCACACCGTCATCTCGCAGCATGACGACGGCCGCCGGATGGTGAACTACAGTACGCTGCTGACATACCCCATCAGTGCCGAGATCGCCAACCTGTACGTACCCGGCGTACACGGCAACGCGCCTTCGACGGTAACGCGCGTGGCGACCGGGCTGGCAAGCGATCCGATCGACAACCTCATCACGGAGTTTTTACCGGATTTCGCAAACCGTTTTCATATCCGCATTATTTTCGTGCAGCAGCTTCTGAACAATATCGCGAGTGAGCGACCAGGACAGTAGTGCTTTCAAACCGGGAAGCTACCGTTCAGTGCAGATTTCTACCGTTGGCTTCCATCGACTTCAAAATAGAACTTTATGGCTCGTATCCTCATCTTAATCAGCATGTTGCTTGCCTAGGGTCGCGTATCGGATCAGTTACCGGCGATATGGATTTCTGCTCGCGGCAACCATTGCAACGATAGATCATCAGAGTAAGAGCTTAGGAGACCAAGACATTCATGGCTAAGAAACCGGCAAAGGTAATTGAGAAAGCGCTTGTCATCGCAGCGAAGGGCGGCTGGGCCGTCTTCAACCGGCTCAACTCGATCAGCCCCAACGCCAGTTTTACCCCGAAGTGGAGCGATAAGCCCCTGCTGAAGAGCTATCAAAAGGAGAAGCCGCCGCTCGGCTGGCCCCGCACGACCGACTCGCTCTGCCCGCGCTGCATCCCGGAGATTCGCCAGCAGATCGTCGACGGCAAGCTGCCGCACGAGATCCTCTTGAACGAGAAGGTTGGCGAGATTAAGGCGCAGATTATCGAGCGCGACGGCCAGATCCTCATGGTGAAGGATTGCCCCATCCATGGCCATTTTGAAGATGTAATGTCGATCGACACGGCCTTCTTCAAGCACTTGGAGGAAGTTTTCCCCGGACGCGACATCAAGGCTCATAACGACGAAGGCCTCCACAATCACGGTACCTCGACCGTGACGCACGGCCGCGGCTCGGTGCTCACGATCGATTTGACCAACCGCTGCAATATGATGTGCGATCCCTGCTTCATGGACGCCAATCAGGTTGGCTTCGTCCATGAGCTGACGTGGGACGAGATCAAGACCATGCTCGACAACGCCGTCACCATCAAGCCCAGGCGTCAGATGTCGGTGCAGTTCTCGGGCGGCGAGCCTACGCTCAGCCCGTACTTTCTGGACGCCGTCTCCTATGCCCGCAAGGTCGGCTATACCTCCGTCCAGGCGGCGACGAACGGGATTGAGTTTGCCAAGTCGAAGGAGTTCTGCAAAGCCTCGGCCGAGGCTGGTCTCCGCTATGCATACCTACAGTTTGACGGTATCGGCAACGCCGCCAACTCGCACCGCAAGGTGGGCAATGCGTTCGACGTAAAGCTCCAGGCCATCCATAACCTGCACGAGGCCGGCGTCGACATCGTCCCCGTCACGACGATCATCAACGGCATCAACAACGAGCAGGTTGGCAACATCATCAACTTCGCGCTCGATAACCCCAAGAAGATCAATTTTCTCTCGTTTCAGCCGGTGTCCTTCACCGGTCGCGACGAAGCCATCTCGGACGAACGTCGTCAGGCGCAGCGCTATACCCTCTCGCACATGGCGCACGACGTCAAAAATCAGACCGGTTTGGGCGAGCCGACCCGTGACTGGTTCCCGATCTCATTTATGTCCACCTTCGCCGATTGGGCGGACCTCGTCCACGGACCGAATCACGACTGGGGCCAGCTCTCCTGCGGTTGCCACCCTAACTGCGGCATCGGCATGGCATTGATGATCGACAAGGAGACCAAGGAAGCCGCGCCCGTGACGGCCTTCCTCAACGCCGATCGTCTCGCGAAGGATGTCGCACGCATCAACGACGCGGCACGCGGTAAGTGGATCTCCATCGTCGGCGTGACGCTTGCGCTGCTTCGCAATTACAAGCCCGACATGGCCCCTTCCAACTTCAAAATCAAGGATCTGTTGCAGAAGTTCGACAAGAGCTTCGGCGCGACCGGGAAGAGCTACGGCAAGGTGAGCGCAGACCGTACGATGAAAGACATCGAGCTTCGCCGCTCCGACCGCTGGAACTTCCTCTTCATCGCCGGCATGTGGTTCCAGGACCTCTTCAACTACGACTTCCGCCGCACCGAGCAGTGCATCATCCCCTACGCGACCCAGGAGGGGGAGATCAGCTTCTGCGCTTACAACACGGGCGTGGGCTGGCGCAACATCATCGAGAAGATGCACATGACCTCGACCCTCACCAAGTGGTACGAGGAGCACGGGCGGCATGAGATCTTCGCCGGCGGCAAGAAGGTCGGACTTGAGAAGGAGTCGAGCTACGATCTCGTCCTGAACGACACCCACGTGAACGCCGCGGCCAACGATACGTTCGACAAGAGCGGCATCGCCAAGAACGCTCGCGAGGAAAAAATTCGGGCGCGCGACGCGAAGATCAAGCTCGACGCCGAAAACGCGAAGATGGCCAAGCTCTACCGCAAGGAAGTGCTCGGCGAGCAGGAGCAGCCCGGTTTCATCACCCTGGGAGAGATCAAGCCCGCGGCTCCGGTACAGCGGACGCAGGTCGAGGTGGTCGATTCGCGGGTGGAAGAGACGGTCGCGGGCGACTAAGCTCGATGTTTAGATATGCACAACGGCCTCCTTCGGGAGGCCGTTGCGGTTAGGCGGATTTGGCGAGATATTCCTAGAGAGTGTCGGCGCTGTATTCAACGAAGCTTTCATAGCCGCGATGATGAGTGTAGTGCTCATGGAGAGTTGTGCCCTTCGTTCCAACGATTCGACAGCATCACGTAGCTGATTAGGACCTTAATGTCACGTTCAGGCGCGGTTTGTGGATAGAGTGTTGCTCAAGTTCAGTGTTGAATAAACTTCCGACCGGAGCATATCGTCATCATTTGATCTACTCCACAATGCGCGCCACCACGTCGTAGTCGTGCGACTCGGTGATTTCGGCCCGGTAGAACGTCCCGGGAACGAGGGTTTCGTGGGGGCCGAAGTCGTTGATGAGGACCTTGCCGTCGATCTCGGGGGCGTGCAGGGGAGTGCGGCCCTCCCACAGGAGCTCGGTCTCTTCCGACTCGCCTTCGACGAGCAGGTCGATCTCGCGCCCGACCCACGCGGCCTTGGCTTTCATGCTGATCTTCTGCTGGAGACGCATCAGCTTGCGGCGGCGGGCCTGGATGGTGCGCGCGGGGACTTTGGTGCTGGCGTCAAGGTCAAAGGCCTTCGCGCCCTCTTCGTCCGAGTAGGTGAAGACGCCGAGCCAATCGATTTTAGCGGCCTGGACGAAGTCGCAGAGCAACTTGAAGTCGGCCTCGGACTCGCCGGGAAAGCCGACGATGAAGGAGGTGCGAATGACGATACCGGGAACAATCCGCCGAGCCTTCGCAATGAGGTCCAGGAAGAGCGCGCCGCCGCCGCCGCGCTTCATCGTCTTGAGAACGCTCGGGCTGGCGTGCTGGAGCGGAACGTCGAGGTACTTGGCGACGGTCGCGTGCCGGGCCATGGTTTCGAGCAGGCGCGTGGTGACCTTGTTGGGGTAGGTGTAGAGGAAGCGCAGCCAGCGCAGGCCAGGCAGCGGAGCGAGGGCATCGAGCAGCTGGGCCAGACCGTCTTTGAGGCCGAGGTCTTCGCCGTAGCAGGTAGTGTCCTGGCCGATGAGGGTGATCTCGCGCACGCCCTGAGCGATCAGGTTCTGCGCCTCGGCGATGATGGAGCCCATCCGCCGGGAGCGGAACTTGCCGCGCAGCTGCGGGATGATGCAGAACGAACAGGGGTGGTCGCAGCCCTCGGCGATCTTGATATAGGCCGACGCGCGCGGCGTCGCCAGGATACGCGGCGTCGCGTCGTTGTACAGGTACTCGGGCAGCGCGGCGGCGGCTCCATCCCAGGCCTCGCGCGAGAAGCGGCCCTGCTGTTGGCGAAGGTCGCCTTCCGGGCGGGAGGTGACGCCGGGGTCTATTCCAGTTCCCAACTCGCTATGGATGTGGTCGCCCGCGTGTTGGAGCGGCTCGTCGCCGTGGGTGGTACCGGTTTCGGCTAGGGACTGGACGATGCGGAGCTGCGGAGCGATCGCGGCGTCCGAGAGCGGACGGGAGTGCTGGTTGACGGCGGAAGCGGCGCGGGAGACGAGCGTCTCGTTGACCAACGGCGGGCTGAGGAGCGACAGGTCGTGCTGGGTGTGCGACTCGACCTGCGGCTGGCCCCCTATTCGATCAAAGTCTTGCGGAAGTATCTGGAAGGGAGAGTTCGCCTGCGGAGAGAGGCCGGCGGCGGCGAGGATGGCTTCCAGCTCGCCCGTACCGACGACGGCGTCGACTTCGGGGATATTCTTGCGAATTTCGTCGCGATAGCGCTCGACGAGGCAGCCGGCGACGACGATACGCTGGGCTTTGCCGCCGTGCTCCCGCTTGTGCCGGACCATCTCAAGGATGGTATTGACGGACTCCTGCTTGGCCGAATCGATGAAGGCGCAGGTGTTGATGACGATGATCTCGGCGTCTTCGGCTTGGGGCGTCAGCTCCGCTCCATTGTGGTGGAGCAGCCCCATCATGACTTCGGAGTCGACGAGATTCTTAGGGCAGCCAAGCGAGACGAAGCCTATCTTGGGGCGGGTTTGGTTGAGGGCTGGAGCTTCGAGGATGGCGGGAGCGGGCACATCCTCTAGTTTACGGCAGTTTGGTCGGGTCGGGATCAATCGAGCAAGTCCGAATGGGTTCCAGTCCGCTCTAAACGCAGGACATTATCATTTGCAAAGTAGATCAGGAGCCAATCAGGTTCTATGTGGGCGTCGCGATAGCCGGCCCAATCGTTCTTCAGAACATGATCTTTGTAGCGTTGCGGCAGCGGCTCGCCAGCGAGAAGCAACTCGACCATCGTCTTGAGCTTGGCTATGTCCTTGCCGCGCTTCCGCATGCGCTTCAGGTCGCGACGGAACTGTGTCGAGTATTCAGGCGTCCGCATCAGATGCCAAGCTGGTCGAAGAGGTCCTTGGCGTTCGTGGCGCGATGGACTTCCTTGCCGCGCGCGCTTTTGCGGAGGGTCTCGCGAGTGAGCTTGTTGAGCTTCATCTCGAACGGCAAAGCGCCCTCGTTGGCGACGCGGGTAAGAACAATCCGCATCACGTCCGACACGGTGAGGCCCATCGATTCGAGAACGGCTTTGGCCTGCTCTTTTACTTCGAGACTGATGCGGGAGCGGACAACGGCGTTCGCGGCCATAACAGATTGTAGCCCAGATGGGCTTCACGCTCCGCCGCGCCTCAGTTCCCTGGTCTTCAACACAATCAGGTACTCATAGAAGGATTGCAGGGTGGCGTAGGCGAGGCCGGCGTAGCCGTCGAAGATGGCACCCCGGACGAACATCATGTAGAGCCACTTGATGACCGGGCGGCCCGGAAGTTTGTAGAAGAGGGCCTTCTGGTGCAGGCGGCGGGTGTGGAAGTCGGGGTCGCGAAGGGCGGTGCGTAAGCTCGGGTCACGGAGCCCCTGCTGGCGGTGAATGAGCTCGGCCTCCATGGTGGAGTAGGTGTTGTGCTTGGCGACCCAGTGGACGATGCCCTTCGAGAAGGGGAAGTGGTCGAGCGGATGGGAGAGCTCGGCGATCGCGTTAGGGCCAGGGCCTTCGACCTCGAGAACTTCGTTGATGGCGCGGGTGTAGCGGCTACGCTCCGGGCGGACGAGGCGGATGTAGAAGGGGCTGATCTGCGCGTGCCGGAGCCAGGTGCCGAAGAGGAAGTCGCGGCGGCGGAGGCGGAAGCCGCTGGTTTCCGGCGTGGCGGTGAGGACGAGTTGCCGCATCTCGCGGCTTAGCTCGGGGGTAGGGCGCTCGTCAGCGTCGAGGATGAGCAGCCAGGGGTGCTTGAAGGGAAGCGCGAAGGCGGCGTTACGGTGGGTGGCGTAGTCGTCGAAGACGCGCCGGGTGACCGTTGCACCGGCTGCCTGAGCGATCTGCACCGTGGCGTCGGTGGAGTGGGAGTCGAAGACGTGGACATCGTCGGACCAGGCGACGGAGGCGAGGCAGCCGGGGAGGTCGAGCTGCTCGTTCCTGGTAAGGATGAGGACGGAGATCATCTGTCTAAGCTACTAGGCCGGGTAGGGCCGAAGGGCGAGGACGGCGTTGAGGCCGCCGAAGGCCAGAGAGTTCGAGAGGGCGAGGCGGGGGCGGGCTTCGCGGTTGGTGCCGAGGATGATGTCGAGGTTGAGGGTAGGGTCGACCTCGGTGACGCCGTAGTTGGCCGGAAGCAGGCCGCGGCCGAAGCCGAGGATGGTGGCCATGGCCTCGAGCGCGCCGGTGGCACCGATGGAGTGGCCGGTGAGCGACTTGGTGGAGCTGACCGGGATGTGCGGGGCTTGCGCACCGAAGACCTGGTGGATGGCGGCGGCTTCGACCGAGTCGTTGGTCTGGGTGCCGGTGCCGTGGGCGCTGATGTAGCCGACCTCCGACAAAGCGGCGTGGGCGTCCTCGACGGCGCGGCGCATGGCGGCGGCGGCACCCTCGGCCTTCGGCTGGGTGATGTGGTGGGCGTCGGCGGACATGCCGAAGCCGGCGATCTCGGCGAAGATGGTTGCGCCGCGGGCCTCGGCGGCCTCCAGGGTTTCGAGGATGAGGGTGGCGGCTCCCTCGCCGAGGGTCATGCCGTCGCGGTCGATGGAGAAGGGGCGGCACTGTGTCGGCGAGACGACGCGCATCGAGTCCCAAGCGCGGAGAAAGCCGAGGGTGAGTGGCGCCTCGTGGCCACCGGCGATGGCGGCGGTCGCCATGCCCGACCGGACCATCTGGAAGGCGAGGCCGATGGCGTGGGTGCCGGAGGAGCAGGCGGTCGAGAGGTTGAGCGTCGGGCCGGTGATGCCGTGCTCGGTGGCGATGTAGCTGGCCCCGGCCGAGGCCATGGTACGGATGACGGTGAGCGGATGGACACGGGCGTTCTGGTTGTAGAGGCGTCCGGTCTCGTGCTCTTCGGAGTTGCGGCCGCCGGTGGAGCAGCCGGTGACGATGGCGACAGCTTCTGAACCGTAGGGGCTTTCGGCGGCTAGAAACCCTGATTGCTGAACAGCTTGCCGGGCGGCGAGGACGGCGAACTGAGCGCTGCGGTCGGAGGCGACGATCTGGCCTGAAGAAAGGAAGGGCGTGGGATCGAAGTTTTTGACCTCGGCGTACTGGGTGAACCGAAGGTTCGGGTTGAGCGGATCGCCGGAGGGCGCTTCGGGGAAGGCGCGCAAGGGACCGATGCCGCTTTGGCCGGTAAAAAGGGCGGTGGCGAAGTCGTCTACGGTGGAGCCGAGCGGGGTGACGCAGCCCATGCCGGTCACGACGACGCGGTGGGGGGCACCGTTCACTGGGCGGCCCCGGGTTGAGGCTCGGCCCGCGGGTTTGCCTGGAGCGACTTGACGCCTTCGACCATGTCGCGCACCGTCCGCAAGCCGTTCATCGACTCATCGGGGATCTGGATGGCGAAGAGATCTTCCACCTCGAAGGAGATGTTGATCTTGTCGAGCGAATCGAGACCGAGCGCGTCGAAGGAGCTGTCGAGGGTGACGCCTTCGAGCGGGGGGGTCTTGGCTTTGGCAACGATGGCAATACAGCGCTCGGCGATCTCGTCCATGCTCCTTTCACTTTACAGTGTTTGGTTGAAAGTGTCCGATGGTCTTTGCACGTTGTCCGTCCCCAGTTGCCCGTCCTGCCGGCTGGTCCTTGCCGGCTTGGGACGCGTTTAGCCGACAAGCAGGAGCGGGCGGACGGCTTGTTGCACGGAGATCGTAAGATCTTGATTCGATTGAGGCGCGATCGCGGTTTGATCCAGGGTGCGCGGGCGGTGCTGCGCGAGTTTGCGTTCGTAACGGGCTTCCCGCTCGGCGTCGAGCTCGGCGAAGCGATCTTCGTAGAGGGCTTCAAGCTCGGCGGATTTCTCTTGTTCGAAGCGCTCGCGCCGGAGGCGGAAGCTGTCTTCAAAGCGTGCCGAGAGCTCGCACATTTTGGCCTGGTCGTAGGCGGTGTAGGGGCTGGGG
>CAXTRY010000007.1:0-62511 GCA_964246805.1 uncultured Acidobacteriaceae bacterium | reverse complement strand
ATCGGTGGCGTTCTGGGCCGCAGCTGTGCACGCGGCCATGGCCATGATCAGAGGGGCAAGCACCGCTGCGGGAAGCAGCGCGGATCTCACGTAACGTGACGATCTCGCGCGTACGCCTTCAGGCGTACCCATCTGCACATTGGAGATAGTCAAGACCTCCCATCTCAAAGCTGGGAGCCTCCTCCATCTACGACCAGTTCGGCGCCTGTCGTATAGGTGGCCTCGAAGGCGAGGAAGATCAGAGCCTTGGCGACTTCCTCGGGATGTCCAAAGCGCTTCATGGGATTGTCGGCACTCATCTGCTGCTTGGTTTGTGCAGCGGCCTCTTTTGGCATCGCCTTCTCAAGGATTCCGCTGTCGATTGGCCCGGGGCTGACCGCATTCACACGGATGCCTTTATCAAGGAGCTCGCGGCCCAGCGTGCGCGTCATGGAACGTAACGCGGCTTTTGTGGCTGAGTACGCGCTGATCATCGGGATGCCGAGCGCATTCGCAACCGATGTGACGAAAACGATACCGCTGCCCTCCTTCATCAGGGGAGCAAGCTTCTGGACAGTGAAGTACGCACCCTTCGTGTTTCCGGCAAAAAGTTCGTCATACATCTCCGAGGTCACCCCGTCGAACGGCGCAAAGCGCGTCACACCGGCGCAAATAAGCAACGCGTCGAACGTTCCGAATTCAGACTTCACCTGAGACGCGAGCGCCTCGATGTCGGTAAGCGAGGCCGCGTCACTTGAAACCACGAGCGCCTTTGGTCCGAGCTCCTGCCGTGCTGCATCCAGCGCCTTCCCAGCACGTCCGGTAATCAACACCCGTGCACCCTGGCTAAGCAATAATTTTGCGGTAGCGAGTCCGATGCCGCTCGTTCCGCCCGTAATAACCACCTGTTTTCCGTCGTATTGTGCCATGTTTGCGTCCTCGTTGTGCAGTGTCAGTCCCTCAGGAAATCATGTACTTCTATCGATGCCGGTGTTCCGCCAACTGGCTGAAGGGTAGGAACGTCCAGACCTCCAGTACAAGCAGATTAGGCGATCGAAGTCGTACAATCCATGCTGTGCCGTTCGCATTATCTTTGCGATCGTTCGGGAAGGACTTCATGGACGCCCTCTCAGACGTTCTCTCCTTAATGAAGCCGCGCAGTTACGCCTCTGGTGGCCTTGATGTCGGTGGGAACTGGTGTATTCAGTACCCCGTGAATCGAGGCATCAAGTGCTATGCCTTGGATTCGGGGGAGTGTTGGCTGCAGGTCGAAGGTGTTGAAGACGCGGTGCACTTGCAAGCCGGTGATTGCTTTCTGCTGCCGAGTGGACGACCTTTTCGCTTAGCGAGCGATTTGAGTTTACCGCCGTTCGACGCTCGGATTCTCTACGCGACACCCTTGAACGGCGGCGTTGTCTCACACCAAGGCGGAGGAGATTGCTTCTTCGTCGGCGGCTATTTCGTCCTCAGCGGCGACCACGTCGGCATGCTGCTAGGGATGCTTCCGCCCATCGTGCATATTCGGGGAGAATCGAAGAAGGCGTCGCTGCGCTGGTGTCTGGATCGCATGAGGCAGGAGTTGCAGGAACGAGAGCCAGGCGACTCTCTGGCCATTCAGCAACTTGCGTACATGATGTTGATTCAGGCGCTCCGGCTTCATTTGGCGCACGAACCGAAGGGCGGCGTCGGCTGGCTGTTCGCTTTGGCCGACAAGCAAATGAATGCCGCGCTTAACGCCATGCACGGCGATCCCGCACGTCGCTGGACGTTGGAAATGCTGGCTGAGCGCGCCGGGATGTCGCGAACAACTTTCGCTTTGAGATTTAGAGAAGTAGTGGGGCTCCCCGCGATGGACTACCTGACCCGTTGGCGCATGATGCTTGCCGGAGACCGGCTGCAGACTTCCGACGACTCCATCTCCATCATTGCACCCGCTCTCGGCTACGAGTCCGAAAGCGCCTTCAGCACAGCGTTCAAGCGAATCATGGGATGCTCGCCGCGCCAGTACAGCCGCCGGAATGTGGCTCCAGTCACCGGCACGAAGCGGGAACGTCGACTACCAGGAAAGGGACAGAGGCAACCTCCCTTGGCAGCGTATTCGTTAGTCTAGGTATGCGGCTCGGTTGACCGAAGGTAGGACTAATTGAAGTGTATCGGCGCAAAATTCCGCTTTTCCGACAGAATAGATTCATGTCTTCTTCGCTGCTTCGGATAGTGACGGCTCGCTCGCTTGCGGCAAGCAACTCCGCCACTTAGTCTACTTATGTCATAGCGGCTTCCAGAGCGTGCGGCGTCCATCATGAATCGAAATATCAGCAAGGCGAATGAGTCGCAGACGGGCCATCGTTGTGTTCCTTTCTCTTCGACTCTCTTGCTGCTTGAGTGAGCGCCTCGATCATCAGTTCCGGAAGAGTCTTCCCTGAGAGCTTCCGGCGAAGCGTGCGGCTAAGTATTACGAGTCTCCATTTGGGCATGCGAAAGCTCTGATCGCGAAAAGGCAGCATGTGCAACCGCAGTACCGGGGCGCACGCCTTCGCCAAGGCCACCGGCACAATGGACACGCCGAGTCCCCCAGCAACGAACTGCATCATTGTCTCGACACTGCTCACCTCATACATGCTCTTGCGGCTTAGATTGTGGTCAGCCAGACTTTTGTCGATGAGTGCCCGGAGAGCGCGCTCCGGCGTGAGGTCGACAAAGGGCCATTCGATCAACGCCTCCAGGGTCACGGATTTGCGCAGTGCCAAGGAGTGCGTGTCGGCGCAAATGGCGATCAGGTTATCGTGTGCAAAGGGAATGGCCTCGATACCGGCCGCAACCTGTTTTGTCGTGACTGCGTGTAAGCTAAGATCAACGGACCCTGACCGCACTAGTTCCGGCGCCTGCGTGCTGTCGACTGATCGGACCGAAAATTCCACATCGGGGTACTGTGCGTGAAACCTGCCTAGAACAGTCGGAAGATCGATATACGGGCTGAGGCTCTTAAGTATGCCGAGGCTGAGCCGCCCGCGCACTACTTGGCTTTGAGAGCGGACAGCTTCCATGCCGTCGTTCAGCATGGTGACGGCCGGCCTGACGTACTCCAGAAACGAGACTCCCGCATCTGTGAGGGACACACGACGCGTGGTTCGTTGCACGAGCTGAACGCCTAGTTCCTCCTCCATCTCTTTGATCGTGACAGATATGCCGGACTGAACGATATTCAACTTCCGTGCGGCGAATGTGAAGCTGCATTCTTCTGCCAACGCGATGAAGCTGCGGTAGTGCCGAATATCCATTGCGCCTCCCCTTTTCCTAATATCACCAAGGATGATAGATGACATCATGAAATATCGTGAGATGCCTCCAATTCCCACGCATCTTTATCTGTGAAGATGAGAAAGGTAATGTCGAATATGGAAGAGGTATCGCAGAAATGCCGGGCAATCTTCTTCAAGTGTTGGCGATCTCAGGCAGCTTGCGGGCAGCATCTTTCAGCACCGCCCTTCTTAAAGCGATGAGCCGCGAAGCCTTTCCGAGCACTTCGCTCGCCGTCAAGACTCTCAACGACATTCCGCCCTACAACGAAGATCTCGACATTGAACCGCCACTCGCGCCAATTGCGAAGCTGCGCGCTGACGTGTCGGCCTGTGACGGTGTGGTGATCGCCACCCCCGAGTACAACCATCGCGTTCCCGGCGTACTTAAGAATGCGCTCGACTGGGCTTCCCGCCCTGCGTTCGCTTCCTGCTTTCGCGGCAAGCCGGTGCTGATTATCACCTCTGCTCCGGGAGGCACCGGAGGCGTGAGGGCGCAGTATCAGCTGCGTGAAACGCTTGTTTCGATGCATGCGCATATCGTGCCGGGACACGAAATTCTATTGGCCGGTGTAGACAACCGGATCAGCGATGGCAAGGTTAGAGATCCAGATACGCTGAGGGTTCTTACAAGAGGGCTCAACTCGCTGCGTGAGGAAGTCTTGAGCCTGCGATTTCGGGAAGTGAGCGCCTGATGTCCAATGTCATGTATCGGCTTGGGGGTTTGCTGATGGTACTGGCTGCTTGCGCTGGCAACGTGTGTGCGCAGCAACAGCATCCACCGGAGCCGGCGATCAATCTCGGCGATACCAGCTTTCTCGACGCCCTTGGAGCGCCGGGCTTCCTGCTGGAACAGATCGGTGACGCGAGCCACAGCGGTGGGAGAATCGATGGCACGGGACAGGCTGTACCGGACGCTTCTGCAGTCAACAGCATCAGCGGGCTCACGCACAGCGTTCTGCTCAGCAAGCACACGCTGTTGGGTGCGTGGTGGGGCGTTGAAGTGGTTGTGGCCGCAGCGCACGTAAATGCCGGCGCTGGCGGCGTTGCCGGCGGTTTCGGAGATCTTACGTTGTCGCCCCTAGTTCTACAGTGGAAGGCACTCAAGTTCGGATCGAGTCAGCTCAATCAGCGCTTTGTCCTGGATTTCGAAGTGCCCGGGGGAGAGTACCGGCAAAACACTCCCGTCAGCTTGAGCGGTCACGCTTTTACCGTGCATCCGTACTATGCGTTCACGTTCTTTCCGACCAGGCATTTTGAGACAAGCTGGCGCGTTCATTATCTCTACAACGGCGTGAATCATGATCCCGCAGTCGGCGACAACGCGCGGTCCAGCCAAGCGGGTCAGGCAATCCACTTCAACGCGACAGCCGCTTACGGCATGTCGCACGGAGTTTGGGTTGGAGCTAATGGGTACCTGCTGAAGCAGATCACTGAACCGCGGATCAACGGTCTGGAGCTCGCGGGCTCGCCGGAGCAGGTGGGGGCTATCGGTCCGGGAGTGGTCTGGGATCGCGGTCAGTGGATCTTTTATGCAAACGGCTATCACGAACTTGGCGCATTGAACCGGCCCGAGGGCAACAAGCTGGTTCTGCGCGTGCAATGGATACCTGGCAGGCATGCGGGTATTGACGGGCCGCAGTGATCTACAGAAGAAGAAAGGAAGACAGTATGAGTCCAGATTTCAAGAAAGTAGCGCTTCCCGGCGGAATGCATGGCTTCACAGCAGGCTCAGGAACGACGGTCGTTCTGCTGCCAGGATGGCCCGAAACCGCGGAGGCCTACAGCGAAGTCTTTGCGCAACTGGCGAAGAGCCACCAGGTGCTAGCTATAGACCCGCCAGGATTGGGAGATTCCGAGCAGCCGATAGACGGCTATGACACAGGCAACGTTGCGAAGGTGCTTGCCCGTGCTGTGAAGACCTTGGTGCCTGAACCGCTGCACCTGGTCGGCCACGACGTGGGCGGCTGGATCGCGTATGCGTGGGCCGCACAGTTTTCAGACCAGCTCAGAAGCCTCACGCTTCTCGATACCGCCGTTCCTGGTACGGGCACGCCACAGAGCTTCCCCTTACCGCCGGAGGTGAACGTGAAGCTGTGGCAATTCGCGTTCAACACGCTTCCCGACCTGCCCGAAGCGCTGACAGCAGGGCGGGAACGCGAGCTGTTTGATTGGCTCTTCAAGCACAAAGCGGTGCAGCTGGACCGCATTCCACAATCGAACCGCGATCGCTACGTCGAGTGCTATGCCCGGCCCGGAGCCATGAGCCGAGGCTTCGCTTATTACCGCGCGGTGGCAATAAGCGCGTCGCAGAACAAGGAGTTCAGCAAGACGAAGCTGCCGATGCCTGTGCTTGCGCTCGGCGGCCAGAGAGCGGTCGGAGAACGCCTGAAGGCGTCTATGGAATCGCTCGCCGAACACGTTGAAGGAGGCTTCATCGACGACTGCGGGCACTATGTCATGGAAGAGCAACCGGACATCGTCGCCGAACACCTGCTGCGATTTTTCGATCGAGTGGAGGGCCGGCTTTGAAGGCTTACCTTCTTTCGTTCCTTTTGGGGTGTGCGGTAGGGGCCCTCTACGCTGTCTACCGCGTCAAGAGTCCAGCCCCACCCCTTGTCGCCCTCACCGGGCTGCTCGGCATGGTGCTCGGTGAGAGCGGCTATGTCCTACTGAAGACCATGCTTCGCTAATCAAAGGAGAACACCTATGTCGAAGGGAATCGTTTCCGCTCGCCACGTCGATCATGTCGGCATCACTGTACCTGACCTCGATATGGCTATCCAGTTTTTCGAGAACGCACTTGGAGCCGAAATGCTTTGGAAACTCGGTCCATTTCATGAGACTCCGACCGGCGTTCCTATACACAGCATCCATATGGCGATGCTCCGGCTTGGACCCAATATCAACGTTGAGCTGATGGCCTTCGACGCGGACACGCAAAACCGCACGATGCCAAGCAATATCGACTACGGAGCAACCCACATCGCCTTTTTCGTCGATGACCTCGAAGCCGCCGCTGCCGCCCTGAAGGAGCACGGCGCCGAACTGCTGAAAGGGCCACTCGATGCCAAGGGCGACCTGAAGCGGGGTGAGCGGATCTGGTATTTCAAAACGCCGTGGGGCGCATTCTTGGAAATCTTGTGGCGTCCTGATCACCTCGGCTACGAGAAGCTGACACCAACCCGGCTATTCCAACCAAAGGACACCTGGGCAGACCGCGCATAGTTCAACCGGAGCTGCGGACGATCGGACGCTTGAGTCGAGCAAACAAGCGAAGGAAGTTCAACTTGTACTGAACGGTTATGTTACTCCTGTCCTTGATGTTTTCTCGCCTCGGGGTCAGAACCGGCGAAGAAGCTAGCTTGCGGTACCTAAAGAGGCAAGAACGACATCAACCTGCAGCGCGATCAGGCGGCGCATATGGGCCGCATCCCTCCGTGCCTGAGGTCTTCGCGGTTGCAAACTGAAAATCCAGCGCCTGCTTGTGGGAAGTAAAGGTTGTGTGCGCGTAGTAGAAGCGCTCTGGGAACTCTGCTACAGGCAGTAGGTCGGTAAAGATGGTTTCATGTTTCGGGGTGGCGCCGAGATAAAGACCGCCGTCATCCGGGAGGGCCAGCTTCCGGACTACATCCTTTGCGGAAACATCGAAGGAGTCGCGGGATTTCTTGAACCGTAGCTTTCTCGTCGCCCTCTGAATCGGATCTGAAAAGTAATCTTTCACCGACAGCCAGTAAGCCTCGTCCGTTCGTGAACGCGAATACACCAAAATGACCGGAAGATTGCCCTTCAACCAATAGCGAAGATCCCGTTCGTTGCAAGTGAATGTTAGTTCTGAATCGGTTTCTCCTTCGAAAGCACCGTCAGTCGCTTTGCTTTGGACGGAAATGATGCAGTTGGTAACCTCCGCATCCTCGTTTCGAATCTCCAGTCGGCCATCAATGCCCGCTTCCACTCCACCACTCGGATACCAGAGAAAACACATCTCCAATATGCGACGCTCGATCAGGTTGACCCCGCGCGCACCGATCATGTCCGAGTTCCCGATTTTTTTGGGAGCAAGCAGCTTCGATTTGACCATCTCTGCCCCTGAGCTTTCTTTTATTCTATTGCACTAGATTCGTTGCAAATCTAGGTATCTAAGAGATGGGGTTAGGGAGGGGCCTCCTTCCTCGTTCCAGCCGCGTTGCGTCTTTCTCTTCCCACCTCAGCGGGCCGTTCCCGCCCGCAACACCCACCCTTAAGACATCCGCTTCGCAATAACGGGCGCTGAAAAACCGTGCGCTAAGGGGCGCTGCCCCGATCGCGCGGCGCAAGGGTATCTCCAATCTTCCGCGCTTCGCTTGTGCAGACCTCCGCTGCGCTCCGTTCTTTCCGTTCCAGCGTTCCGCTTCCTCTTCAAGGGTAGGGAGCCCTCTCCCCTTGCACCTTGCTACCCCCGCCTTCGCCAGGTGGCGTTCGGCATGTACATGCCGCGTTTCAACGCGGAAGTGCAGCAGCCAAACCCAAGGAGGAAGCGCCCATGAACACCAGCACCGTTACCCCCATCAGCGAAAACTCCAAACAGCCGCAGCAACGGCAGACCGCCAAAGACATCATTGCGGCCAACGTCAAGAGCCTTATTGAGCAGCTAGAGGCCGGACACTCCGACGCCCTCACCGCCTACCTCGACGCAATGAGCAGATTCCACAACTACAGCTTCGGAAAAAACATTCTGGAGATTGCACGGCAGCGGCCAAGCGCAACCCGCGATGCTGGCCTGTACGCATGGAACCAATTAGGCCGGAAGGTGAAGAAAGGCGAAAGAGGCATTCGGATTCTTGCGCTTATCGTCGGCATCAAGCGCAAGAAGGACGAGGAAGCCAACAAGGACATAACCAAGTTTGAAGCCGAAGAGAGGAGCAAAAGGCAGAAGAGCGGAAGTAGCAACGGAGCAGGAGTCCAGCGGCAACAGGAAGAGTATGAGGCAGAACAGGCCCACAGCGAGAAGATTCGCAAAGGCCCGCGGCGCGACTTTCGAGCGCATCCTTGGAAATGCTCCCGCAACCCTTAATCATCCACGACTCCGCGTGTTATTTCGCGCCCTCTTCAACCTTGACCCCTACACCTTCGCCGAAGACCTCTCCGAAGACATCGCAGGAGACAACAAGAACGAACAGCGCAGCGCCGAGGAGGTACTGCTTTCCACCATCGACGCGACCGCAGACGACAAGCTAACCCGCTTCGCCTTGCGTCTCGCACTTGCCGGTCACGTCGGCTTCCCACGCGAGGGCAAATTCGACCTTCTAACCGAAGCCGAAGGCGTGTTCGAGCCATCACCACCGGAGAAGAAAATCGTCGCAAAGAAGGCCAAGCAGCCAACACCCATCGAGTCTCCTGCGAAACAAGGGCCAAAGCGCAAAAGGCAAATCCAAGCAAGAAGAAGATTGCGGCATACCGAAAGCGGGAGCCATCATCGGTTCCCGCTTTGATTTCTCACTGCAAATTGTGGGCGCGGGAGAAACCTTTTCGGTTTCTCCCTATCCCTCATCCCGCCTTTGCCGACACCCTCCGTAGAAACGCATGGCCGGGTCGTTCCTTGACCCCTCGCCCTTCCCCTTGAAACGCAAAGGACTTTGGGCGTTCCATGCGGGGTGTCAGCGAAACACTGCATTTAACCTGCAACCAGCAGACCGTAATCAATTGAAGACGCTTGATGATCCGATTTGTGTCTATCCGCAAATGCGGGCAGCAATCGCCATGAGTGTACCCAAACCCCATCCCCATGCAGGCTCGGCTGTGCTTCGGAGGTTCGGCCAGTTCGTGCGGATTAGTGGTTTGGGTACCGTGACTGCCCTCTCCGTGTGCAGATATACCCTCGCTACTTTAATCGCAGGCAGTTTCTGCCAGATGGGCCGCCCGACAAGTTACCTCATCGCTTGAGCGAACTTCGTTTGAAGTGTGTGTTGTGTGAAGTTGATTTGATCGGATTCATCCTCATTCAAAGCGGAAACAAAGGCGTTATAATCGAGATACTTTGGAAATGTCGGCATCGAGGCGAAGTCTTCCGGAGAGTGCTGGATAACAACGCGTGCGTTAAATTAAATTCAGCGCCTTGAATCGCCCAAACGATGCCAGCGTGTCGACGCGGCTTGTGTTCACAGTTGGAACTAGTCCCTTCTCGTAATTCTCGCGCGTGTGGTACAGATCACCGGACACAAGAACCGTTCCGGTTTTGCGAGCTTGACGACCAGCATCCGGGATCCGGGAGTGTGACCGGGAGCCTTGAGGATGCGGACGCTCCCGTCGCCGAACACATCGCGGTCATCGTCCAATGCATCGACGCGGCTGTGGGCGAGCGGGTCGATCGCGACAGAATCAACGCCGAACGGAGTTGGCTTGCCGCGCGCCCAGGCAAGTTCGGTGGCGGCGATCAGGAAGGTGGCTTTTGGAAAAATTTCTATGTTACCTGCATGATCCTGGTGAAGATCGGATAGTGCGACCAAGCGAATATAGTCCGGCTTCAAATCCAGTTCTGCAAGTTGTCCCGCAAGCGTGCGTCGTTGCGAAAAGCGGCCGCCAGACTTGACCACACCAATAGGTGTACCTGCAATCTGATCGCCGTTTCCGGTGTCCCACAGCATCCAGTCCTTACCATGATGAATCAGATAGCAAGGGTTTGGCAGCGCGAGCGATCTGCCGTCGTATTGGCTATTTCACCCCGCTCAGGTAGTTTTCACGTGGGTGCGATAGCTAGTATTGGCGCTGTGCAAGGTGTTGAGCTTGCGTGCAGCTACAGCCGTGACCTCGACCGTTATGTCCGCCCCCACTCGCCCTGTCTCACCCCGACCCTGAAGAACGGCTTGCCGCTCTTGATATCGAAGCGAAGACCTTGAACGAGGCCATCGGGCAGTACGACTCCGTCGGTGGCGTTCCACAAAGGACACATTAAGTTCTGGCGGGAGTCCGGCTCGCGAAGCGGCTTCGCAGATTAACGTCCCGGCCATTTCGAACCAAGCCGCCGTGCCTTGACGTACCTTCATTTTTCCGGTCACTAAGTTGCTCCTTTCCTTGCTGCCTGTACGGCTGTCGCTTTGTGCGGGGATAGATGGTGGTGATCGCGTAGGCTTCGTCCTCACGCGACCATGAGGACGAGCTTGCCTTGTACATGCCCACCGAGAGCTTTTTCGTGCGCCTTGCGAGCCTCCGCAAGTGGGTAGGTGCTGTCGATCGCTACACGAATTGTACCGGCATCGAGCAAGCGCCCGACTTGCGCAAGCTGCAGCCCGTTTGAGCGCACCTGGGTGGAGGAGACCGTGACGCCGAGCTTCTCGGCTTCTTCGGCACCGGAGAAACCCAAAGGAAAGATCGGGAAGAGAGCGCCGCCCCGCTTGAGCGTGCGCAGGAAACGGCCTGTTGTCTTGCCGCCAACCGCGTCGACCACGAGGTCGACATCGCGTACGACATCCTCGGGCTTGGCCTTTGTGTAGTCGATAAATTCGTCCGCGCCGAAGTCATACAGAAAGGTTTCGTTCTTGCCTGACGCCACCGCGATCACTCGCGCACCCTTCCATTTAGCGAGTTGCACTGCGAAGTGCCCCACGCCGCCCGCGGCTCCGTTAACGAGAACAGTCTTGCCCTCGAGCGGCACCGGCACATGCTGTTTCGCCTGAAGCGGGTTTGGCTCATTGTGCCCGAGTTCGATCATGAACTGCCACGCTGTGAGCAGAGACATCGGTGCTGCGGCGACACGCACGTGGTCAATGTCTTTCGGCTTTAGCGCCAGTTCGGACGCTGGCACACTGACGAACTCGGCATATGCTTTGCTGTCGCCAGCGAGGCCGCTGGGAAAGCGAACCATCGAGTAAACTTCGTCTCCGACGGAGAAATCTTTTACATCATCAGCGACCGCCTCTACCACGCCCGAGACGTCCGTTCCCAGAATGAGCGGAAAGGACACCTTCGGCTGCCACTCAGGAGGAAGCGCTTTGTAGCCATCGCGCAGGTACCAATCAGGGGGGTTGATGCCGACCGCGTGAACGCGGACGAGCAACTCACCCGGCTTCAGATCAGGAAGCGGAGCGTCCTCGTACTGCAGCACCTGAGGACCGCCGAACTCGTGTTGTCGAATTGCCTTCATCGTGTTTATTGTCATATCCCTCCTTCACTCTAGCTCGGTATTCTCGACGATCGAACCGCTTGAATATTAGACTGTACAGTACAGTCGCGAAAATAAGATGCAGCAATCCTGTAAAAGGTTCGACAGAAGATGGTTCGCCACCTCAAGCACGATTCGTTTGCTTTGGCATTATCCTTGCGAATCTGAGTTTGGCCGCACAACTCGGTAACGACAAAGAAAAGTCTGTACGGCTTCGGCGACAATCTGCGTTCGACGCTCCTTTGAGGGAGACTTGCCTCCTCTGACCACGCGCGGCCAGAGCAGAGGCTCGTTGATGAGACCGACGAACTGGGCCGCCGCTAGGTCAGGATCGAGAACATTCAGTGCGTTTGTGTCGCGGAGAGCGCTCAGATATTCCACGACGGCACGTCGAGCCGGATCCCGGCCAGACGCGAAGAAACTTTGCGCCAGTTCGGGAAAGTGGATGCTCTCGGCAATGATCATGCGGGCGAAGGCGACCGCCTCGGAGGGAGCCCAGAAGTCGGCAATTGCATTGCCCATTTCAACGAGCACAGGCTCGAACGGGCGATTCAACCCTACTCTCCTTACGATCTTTTCGACCCGCATATCTTCCCACAGGAGAGCTACGGTCGCATCAAAGAGTGCCTTTTTGCTTTCGAATTGGTTGTAAACGGTTTGCCGTCCGGAACCGGACTCGACTGCCACCAACTCCATGCTTGTGCCTCGATAACCTCTCTCTAAAAACATTCGCGCGGCGGCCCTCAGGATTGCCAGGCGTTTCGTAGATTCTTCTGCGTCGGAGTTGAGCTTCGGCCGTGCAAGTCTAGGCATTCGATGAGTCCTCATATCCATTATCCCAATCCATGAGCCCGGTTCAGAATGGGATGTCAGCTATGTTGGCGCAGCGAGTTCCGATGGAATATCCCTTGCGCGAGATTCGCAAGCAGACTGATGTCGCAAATTGGTGAAGATCGATTCTGTCTCGCGATACTAATTGCACAACGCTGATGAGGTATTACTATCTGAGAACGACGGTTCACGCTAGAATTTGAGAACCGCTCCTTAGCTTCAGCGTCTTATCCAACCAGTTGAAAACGACCTCGTCTTTGTAAGCCAGGGCACCAGACTGGCAATGATTCTCCGCTCCGTCTTCGCTGGCGAATCTAAAAAGCTCCTTGGGTGCCTTGAGCGCATCATACATTTGCTGCGGCTGACCCTTGAAGAACATGTCATTCTCAGCTTTTCATGTACTCAACTGTCCAGTCTAAGCCGATTTTTATGATGGACTGCTCATGGAAAAGGATTCTTCCAGCCTTGCTGAAGACGGGCGATTTCGGATGATCGAAGTGAACGACAATCGACCGGATCGTCGTTCGCATGTCCTTTCTAAAGCGATGATCGGGGTAGCTATCGCCGGACATCGGGAACCAGGGCGGTCGTCAAGGCGGTGTCACCGCCCTTAGATGTGCTGGCGTTCGGACTGCCTCGAACTGATAACAATCAAGGGCCTCACGCTAGCAAGCAACCGGTCCACAGGAGTCTCCTTCTGTGTCCTCCTTCAAGGGCGCGGCGGGGTATGGACGCCGGCCATGTTGCCGTGGCGAACATCCCATGACCCTCTTGAACGCCGTGCTGAAAGCGGCTTCAGAGGTATAGCCGAGTGAACTTGAAATGACCGACACGGAATCGCTGGAATCTTTTAGGCGGGCTCCAGCCAGCAGCATTCGCCAACGCGTCAAGTACTCCATGGGTGACGAACCTACTTTCTCTCTGAATTTCACGGCGAACGCTGATCTCGACATGCCGGCACGTTCCGCCAGCTTCAGAATTGTCCAGTTGCGTGCTGGATGGTCATGCATACTACAGATGGCTGCGCTGATCTGTTTATCTGCCAAGGCAAAAAGCCACCCAACACCGTCGCTAGACCCCTGCGCAAGGTGAAGCCGTAAAGCTTGAACTAGCATCATGTGGGCAAGATCTTGTGCGACGAGGTACCCGCCGGGCTGCGGGTCTCGCAATTCTTGTGCCATTCGCTCGAGGCACCAGCGTAGAGCCGCTTTGTCTCCTTCTTTCTGCAGATGCACGATGGGCGGCAACACGTCCAGCAAAATGCTGAGATGGCTGCTGGCCACGGTGAAGTGCCCACCGATCAGAAAAAAAACTCCTCCGCCATTCCACGAGACCACTCCACTGGACTGTTCCCCCGAATAAAAGTCGCTAGCGTCGGTCGTCGGCAGGTTGAGGTCGCTCGCGGCACGAAACGATCGCCCACTCGGCAGCAGGAAACAGTCTCCCGCTTGTATGTGCACCGCATCGGGGACACCATCGACCGCTAACCAGCACTCCCCTGAGACGACGGCAAAACACTTCATGCCTTCATGCTCGGGATACCGAATGGACCAATCTCCACCAGCATCGAAGCCTCCTGAGCTATAGCTACGCGGTTTCAGCAAGGACAGCACATCTGAGAGCGGGTCCATGGCACCTCCTGAATCTTTGGATTGGACGATTGCAAAGATAATGTGGACTCCAACATATAGATTGTATCGTGCTGGTCGCATATCGTGGATGTCATGAGGTCGCGAACTGCGGTTCCGCCTCCTGAACTTAGGCTTGATTGAAGGAGAATCCAAATGCGTATTTTCGTTACGGTCGCTTCCGGGTTCGTCGGGTCCGCCATCGTTCAGAATCTTATCCTCGGAGGCCATCAAGTGCATGGATTGGCGCGTTCCGATTCTCCGCAATGACTAAGGCAATTTCACCAAAGGAGTGACACATGAAGCTTCAGAATAGGACGATCCTGATCACCGGCGGCACCAGCGGAATGGGTCTGGCATTGGCAAAACAGCTATTAGAGCGTGGGAATGTTGTGATCATCACGGGCAGAAGCCAGGAGAAGCTGGACGAAGCAAAACGCGAGCTTCGCGGCGTCCAGACGGTCAAAAGCGATGTCGGCGATCCCGCCGCAATCGCTGCGCTCTACGAAAATGTGATTTCCAGATTTCCGGAACTCGATACCTTGATCAACAATGCCGGGATCATGCGAATCCAAAAGTTCAACGTAGACCAAGGCCTGGATGACATCACGCATGAAATTGAGGTTTGCCTAAGCGGTCCGATTCGGATGGCGAAGCAGTTTTTGCCGCATCTCAAGACCCGCAAGGGTAGCCTTCTTGTCAACGTGTCGTCGGGAGCTGCACTCATCCCTTTCCCCATATCGCCGGTATACAGCGCGGCCAAGGCCGCTCTTCACTCCTTCACTCAATCCTTGCGCGTGCAGATGAAACATACGGGAGTCACAGTCGTCGAGGTGATTCCGCCGGGCGTCGAAACGCCGCTCTTTAGGAATGAAGCCTTCGAACGAGAAATGAAGGTACCTAAAGGCATGGACGTGACGGTATTCGCGAAGAAAGCTATTGCGGGTATTGAGGCAGGCAAACCAGAGGTGCGTCCAGGTCTTGCGAATGTATTGAACATCGTGAGCCGCATCGCTCCTGGGTTTGCGCTCAAACAGTTTGCGAAGATGACGCCGGCATTTGGACCTAAGTCCTCGATTACAGCAGCCAAGTCCTCCACAGCAGGGGCACGGGCCTAACCTTCAAAGGGGAAACAACATGAGTGGAACAGCAATGTCACTTTTAGGAAAACGGGTCGTGGTCATTGGAGGTGCGACAGGCATTGGCTTTGCCATAGCCGAGATCGCTCATGAGCAGGGTGCCTCCGTTGTTCTTGGATCGAGCAATAAGGCGAACGTCAGTGCGGCCTCGAAGCGCCTTGAAGGTGCGACGGGCTATGCCGTCGATCTCCGCGATGAGGGCAGCGTCAAAGACTTCTTCAAACAGGTTGGCGCATTCGACCACCTGGCAATCACGGCAGGCGACTGGGGCGGACCGATGTATGTTTCTATTCAGGATCTTGACTTGAACCAAGCGCAAGAACTCCTGGCGGTACGTTTCTGGGGCGCACTTGCCGCGGTGAAGCACTGCTGCCGTACGATTTCCGGGGACGGCTCCATCACGCTGACCAGCGGCATGATTGGGCACCGGCCGAGGAAGGGCACTCCCGTGATGGCTGCGGTAGGGGGGGCGGTAGAACACCTTACCGCAGGCTTGGCTATCGATCTCGCGCCGGTGCGAGTCAATGCCGTCAGCCCGGGCTACGTCCTCACTGAGCATCTACAGCAAATGCCGGAGGCAATGCTGCAGTCGGTGGTAGCACCCTTGCCCATTCCTCGCGCCGCGACGCCAACGGAAGCCGCGCAAGCCTATGTCTACCTGATGATCAACAGCTATGTAACGGGACTAATTCTGCCCGTCGATGGCGGCGGTCTGCTGGTTTAATGGCATAGCATTCGAGTGCGTGTAGTCGGCGTGAATGATCATGCCGCCATATCCGGCTATGAACTGGCTGTACTTTCCCTATGAGTAAGGAGTTACGGGGTGAAAACGACGCAAGCCATACCGTTGCAAGCATCAACGGCCGGAGAGGCGCAAATTTCTCACGCGATTTGACCATTGCTGCAAAACCAAATTGGCCAGCGATCACCGGGCGACCTCCTCATTGTTTGCGGACGGCCAGGGAAGGCGCCGATCGACCCGTTAGTTTCCACTCACTTCGTATAAGCCGCCTGAATTGTTTGAAGAAAAGCACATGGCGGATTGTGTTCCGCATAGATTTTCAGTAGGCCGTCCGCAGTGCGCTCACTCGCCCAATCTGCTTGCAGTTCGCGGGCTATGGAAATCCAGCCCTGTACCTTGACCCCGTGCTGGATAAGATCAGCAATCGCACAGTGCTGTATGACAAGAGAGTCGTTCCGGAGGCATCCATGATGACGCGTACATCGTAGCCCTCGGCCGACATGCTCTTGGCCGGAAGCCCCGCGCAAAAGTCGGATGTAATAACGGACGAAGTCCTGTACTTGCTCGAAGGCGAGATGACGCTCATTAAGGGCAGTCCTGAACAACTGCAGGCGCACTTCCACCGCGTTGGCTGACACAGGTTCAAGTACCCGATGTGCTGAGGGGTCGTTGAATCTGGAAAGATCAGTGGGAACCCAGTGACAAGCGCCATGCACAATGCAGGCGACGTAATGAAAGCGTTTGGGCCGCTCCCGCACGGGTTCAGCTCCGCCGTCCGCTCGGTTAGATCTTGGTAGCAAATTGATAGCCAACTTGGCCGGTTGACCGACTTAGCCTACTCATAACCATTTTGATCCGTTAATAAATTTAGATTTTCGCCACTTCCATGGCCACTCTATAGTCGTCGCGCTACAGCCAAATTATCAGCGACGGCTTGCAACCAATAGTCCACCCCGCGAAAGTGTGGTCCCGCTCCACTACTCGATTCTTCATCGTTCCGAAAGCCGACGCTGTCGCGATGCCGCCATGCGTACTTTATTCCCGCACAGGTCCAAGCTGCACCATGTGCGCGTGCCGTTCTTGGTTATGTCGTAAAAGTAGAGGACGCATTTGGAGTTCTTGCATTTTCGGAGACGGCTTAGGTCGCCTTCGGCGAGCAACTTTGCCATGGAGCGTGCGACAGGGATCATCAGAGCTTGCTGGGTGGTGAACTGTAGATCGTTGGTGAAACGAAAGCCGCCTTCATGCTCGACGATTTTCTCGATGTTCTCGGGTCGTTTTAGATACGCATTCGTATACGGAAGCAGTTCGGGTGGCAAGGGTGTTCCTGCTGCCATGGCGATCAGACTTGTTCGCAACAGAGCGCGATAGGCTTTTGCCTCGCGAAGCGCTGAAGACAGGGCAACGCGAGGCTCAGCCACGCCCTTTACAGCAGCGTACCCCGCCGCCTCCACCCAATCCAACAGGTCCTCCGTGGTGGCAAGGAGATCCACCGATTCTCGGCCAATCACGAGGTCCGTATTCACAAAGTCGATTGCCAGCCAATTGCCGAGCCAAAGATACTTATTTTTTTCTTTCGTCATGTTGGTAACTTTACGCTCGCCGTTACATCTCAAATAAACGATAGACTGTAACAGTAAAACCGTCTATCCAGATTAAGGATAAACAATGACTGTCAAAAAAGACGAAGTGGGTATTGCTCAATCCGTCGCGCCTTCCCTTGGCGCGAGCGTTGCTGCGTCAGTTCGACCTCAGCAGGTTTCCTTTAAAACCGCAGAAGTGGACGGGCTCAAGATCGCCTACCGTGAAGCCGGCGATTCCGCCCACCCCAAGCTAGTTCTGCTTCATGGCTTTCCAGCGTCGTCGCACCAGTATCGCGAACTTATCCCGGCTCTGGCTGATCGCTTCCATGTGATCGCGCCCGATTACCCCGGTTTTGGTCTCAGCGATATGCCCGATCCGGCAAAATTCGCATACACCTTCGACAAGCTTGCGGAGATCACGGAGCACTTTCTCGAAGCGCAAGGTTTCCATCATTACGGGCTTTATGTACAGGACTATGGCGGTCCCATCGGGTTTCGAATAATCGGGCACCATCCCGAGCAGCTCGATTGGTTGATCGTGCAGAACTCCAATGCCTATGAGGTCGGCTTTACGGCAGCCTGGGACGGATTCCGCAATGCACTTTGGATCAACCGGAACCCCGAGACGGAAAAGCCCCTGGAAGCCTTTCTGGAGCAGGAGCAGATCAAAGGCATTTACCTCCACGGAGCGCGCAACCCAGACTTGATTAGCCCTGACACCTGGGTGATTGATGCGGCACTTCTCCAGCGGCCGAACGCTAAACGCGTCCAGCTCGACCTCTTCTACGACTATAGGAACAACGTGACGCTCTATCTGCGGTGGCAGGCGTTTCTGCGTGAGCACCAGCCGAAGACGCTTATATTCTGGGGTCAGAAGGATGTCTTCTTCACGCCGGAAGGCGGTGAGGCGTACCTGAAGGACCTTCCGGACGCCGAAATGCATCGACTGGACGCCGGTCACTTCGCCACAGAAGACAGCTTGGCAGAGATCTCCGGCAAGATTCACCGCTTCTACGCCGAGAAGGTTGCAATGGACAAGCAGCCGTCCTCTCTTTCGTAGGAAAACTCTTTCCCTATACCAATCTCGGCGGCAAATCTTCCGCTGAGATTAGTCGGGGCGTCTCGACAGGCTAGCGCATTCAATCAAAAAGAAGTTGTGTAAGAAAGACGACATTGGTCAAGATTAGGCTGTCATATGCCTATGGTTCTCTATCAGATTTTAAGCAAACAAAACTGGTTGCACAAAATCAGGTTCCGAGAAGTTGCCGGATAAATAGACCTACTTGCGAATAAATTCCAGCGCCAGATGCTGTAGGGCTGTATCTGCGATCTCGTGCATCTGCACCTTGGTGGCACCGCTTGCGCCCTGCACCATCAGTCCCCAAAGTATCGTCGCGAGGTAGCGAGCCAATGAGGGGATGTCGGCTCCTTTCGGCAACTCCCCGGCTTCCCGAGCCTCTTCACAGCGTTCTTGTAATCGGAGCTGCCCTCTGGTGCGCATCTGCAAAAGCAGTTGTTGCACTGGCTCCGCCGTCGAGCTTGTTGCCAGCGCTCCCATCACCGTAAGGCATCCCGGCGGATACCCGGGGCGGTTCAGGAATTCAACGATGGCGGAAAACAGCTCGCGCAGGGCTTCATACAACGTAGGTTTGGCCATCGCTTTCTCGTACAAAGCGGACGCATCGTCCGCGTAGCGCGCGGCAACTTGCCGAAACAGGGTCTCCTTGTCGCCAAAGGCGGTGTACAGACTCGACATATTAAGACCCATAGCCTTGGTCAGGTCCGAGACTGCGGTTCCGTCGTAACCCTTCGCCCAGAAGACCTTCAGTGCGGCGTCGAGGGCGGTATTCGTGTCAAACCCTCGCGGTCTGCCCATCTTTCCGCTCGCTCCAGTTGCAACTCCCATGACTGCCGCCCCTTGATTATTAGAGGCAGCGTTTCTGCATCTGACTCTTTCATGCGAACATCTGAAGTATACGTTCCACAAGAGCGAGGAGCTTGAGAGATGAATGAGCAAAATATCAAAAGCGTTCTGATTACGGGAGCCAACGCCGGCATCGGCAAGGAAGTGGCTCGGCAAATGGCTCTCCGGCCGGGCGTGGAACGGGTATACCTTGCCTGCCGTAACGAAGTCAAGGCAAGAGCAGCCAAGGAAGAACTGGAAAAGAAGACCGGCAAGTCTATTTTCAAAATCGTTCTCATGGACGTATCCGACGTGAGCCAAGTCCGGTCGGCGATTCGCGGGCTGCAGGGTCCAGTCGATGCTTTGGTGATGAACGCCGGCGGCACGGGCGGCAAGACCCCGCTCGCCCTGACCAAAGACGGCGTAACGCAAATCTTCGCCACCAACGTCCTCGGCCATGTCGCGCTCATGGAAGGCCTTATCGCGTCTGGGCAGCTCACGCAATCAGCGGTGTACGTCGGCAGCGAAGCAGCTCGCGGCTTGCCGCAGATGAGAGTGCCGAAGCCTGCTCTGCCCACCTCGTCGGTGCAGGACTTTGCCGATGTCATTACTGGGAAGGACTTTGCCGGCAAAAAGTTCAGCAGCCCGCAAGCCTACGGCAAGGTGAAATATGTTGCCGCGTTGTGGATGGCGGAGCAAGCCCGCAATCACCCTGGTTTGCAGCTTGTCACGATAAGTCCCGGAAATACGCAAGGCACCGAGATCGCGAGCGAGGCCCCGGCACCGGTGCGCATCGTCCTGGACTACATCCTGAAGCCGATCGTCGCGCCCATGCTCGGCATGATCCACTCTCTGGAAATCGGTGCCGGACGAATCGTCGCCGGGCTGACCGATCCGTCGCTCCAAAGCGGAGTCTTTTACGCGAGCGCGGAAAAGAAGCTCACCGGGCCGGTGGTGGACCAGAGCGAGATCTTCCCAGACCTGGCAAACCCGGTCTTTCAGCAACATGCGGACGAAGCCATTCACAAATACCTATAACATTCGCATGGAGCAGGCTTAGCGGCGAAGCGGCCGTCTACACTATGTCGGAAGATCGTGCATCACTCGCCACCCGTCTACAATCAACCCGTGGCCTCGCCTTTCCACTTCGAGCACGCCCTTCCCTTCTCCGCTGAAAACGCGTCCGAAATCCTCAACCGGATTCCTCGCGTTCCGGGCGTCTTCGCTCTCTCCGGCCCGGATACCCCGGACGGCCCCTCCGCCCAGCCTTACCTCACGCGCGCGGCCGACCTTCGCCGCCGCATCAGCCGCATTCTCGCCCCGCCCGAAAGCCCCACCACCCCGGTCACGAAGCGCCTCAACCTTCGTGACCGTGTCGCCCGCATCGCCTACACCGTCACTGGCTCCGAGCTTGAATCCACCTTCACCCTCTATCACGCGGCCTTCGCCTTCTATGGCGCCGCCGAGGCCCGCCGCCGCCTTAAGCTCCACACTCCCTACTGTCTGCGCTTCACCGCTGAAAACGCCTACCCCCGCATCTACACCACCAACCGCCTCTCCAGGCGCGGCCTGGACCAAACCTACGGCCCCTTTTCTTCGCGTACCGCCGCCGAACGCTACTGCGACGCCGTCCTCGACCTGTTCCAGCTCCGCCGCTGCTACGAAGACCTCCATCCCTTCCCCGAGCACCCCGGCTGCGCCTACGGCGAGATGAAGAAGTGCCTTGCTCCCTGCAATCAGACCTGCACCCACGAAACCTATGCCGACGAGGCAGCCGCCGTCCGAGGATTTTTCGACACTCGCGGCGAAAGGCTCCTCACTACCGTCTCCGCCGATCGCGACCAAGCCTCGGCTGACATGGACTTCGAACGAGCCGCCGCCCTCCACACCCACTACCAAAAGATTAAGGCCGCCGCTAGCCTGGTCGGCGAACTGGTCCGCCCCATCCCGCAGCTTCGCGCCGTGATCGTCCAAGCCGCCGCCGATAAAGAAGCCGACACCCAGGAAGCCGCCGTGTTTCTTCTTGATTCCGGCTGCCTCTACGGTCCCGCGCCGCTCTCCACCCTGGGCGTCCGAGCCGTTAAAGAGCAGACCTCCGTCGGCTCTTCCCTCTTCGCACAACCTCTGATGCTTCAGGCCGTCCCTCTCGGCGAAAATGGCGCACAAGCCGTACCCGACTCCCCCGAGACCCGCGCCGCCCACACTCTCGCCACCCTCCAGCAGCAAGCCACCGCCCCTACTGACATAGCCCTCCTCTCCGATCACCTGTCCCTTCTTCGCCGTTGGTACTACCGCCCCGAAAAACAGCGCACCGGCGAACTCTTCCTTCCAAACGCCGACGGTACCTGGCCCTTCCGCCGCATCCTCCGCGCCGCCGCCCGCCTCGCCTTGGGCGAACCCTGGCCGATGGCCGACACCCACCGCGACCAAGCTGTCCGCAACCCGGAAGACGCCGCCCAGAAACCCGTCAAGACTAAAACTCTTCATGCGGGCCGACCCGACGTGGAGCGCGAAGTTCCTCTTCCGGTCGCCGGGTCGTTTCGCTCCCGCAAGCTCTCCGCCGCTCCGGATTAGCGATTGACGCTACTTATCGCGCGGCGGCCATCGGGAGGATATACTGCGATGCGAGCTAACTTCTTCCCCTAAAGTGAGTTGAACCATGCCGAAGTCCACCAAGCTTAACGCCGCCGCTACCCTGCAAAGTTTGGACGCTCTCGAACAAGACAGCTTTCGCATAAGCCCCGTGCCCGCGCTGATCCTGCTTCCTAAGGGTTTTCAGCTTTACAAATGGACAGGTACCTCGCGCCACGATCGCGCGACCGGCCAGCGCATTCGCAACTCCCTCTTCGATCAGAACGGCTTTGCCTCCCAGTTCTGGGCACCCTGGGCGGCCATGCACCAGTATCAGGTACCCGGCTTTGCCGATATCCGCAAGCGCGATCGCAATATAGGCGGCAGCGTTGGACGCCCGCAAGAGCTCGCCCGCGCTCATTTTGCCGTCACGGAAGAATGGAGCGAGATGAACTCCCTGATCAAGGCCGAGTTGTTGACGCCAATGTGGGCCTTCCTTGGCGTGTGCTCCGAGAAGCCTCTCTCCGACAACCCCCACGATCATCGCCACGGCGTGTTTCCGGGTGGCAATTATCAGCTCGTCATTCCCGGTCTCGCCGCGCCGGATATCTTCAAGCTTTAACGCAAACCTGCAAATCCCCTCGCTGCTAGACTGGCACCGAGGGACCCGCCGTGATCGAACTCGCCTTCTCCATTCTCGCCTCCGACTTCGCCCACCTCGCCGACGAGGTCGCTGCCGCCACCCGCGGCGGTGGCACCATCGTCCACGTCGACGTCATGGACGGCCACTTCGTCCCCAACATCACCTTCGGGCCGCCCATGGTCAAGGCCCTCCGCCCCATCACCCAGCTCCCGCTCGACTGTCACCTGATGATCGAGAACCCCGACGCCTTCATCCCCGACTTCGCCGCCGCCGGGGCGGACATGGTCTCGGTCCACCAGGAGGTCTGCCGCCATCTCCACCGCACCCTCCAACTGATCGAGCAGCACGGCATGAAGCCCGCCGTCGTCCTCAATCCCGCCACCCCGGTCGAGACCCTCGTCGAGATCCTCCCCATGCTCCACCACGTCCTCGTCATGAGCGTCAACCCCGGCTTCGGCGGCCAGAAGTTCCTCCCCTTCGCCCTCGACAAGATCGCGCACCTCGCCGAACTACGCGAACAGATGGGCCTCAACTTCCGCATCGAAGTCGACGGCGGCGTAGGGCACGATACGGTAGCCCAGGTCGTCCAGGCCGGAGCCGACATGCTCGTCGCCGGCAGCGCCGTCTTCAGCCCCGGCAAGACGGAAGAGAACGCGCGAAGAATGCTCGAAGCGGCCCGCACCGCAAAGACGGAGTAAAAATCTGCGTCCAAGAGACGGAATCGAATCATTTGCGGTAATCTCCTTGTGAGCGGTAAAGGAGTTGTGATGCGAAGTATTTCACGACGTAATTTCGTGGCTCACGCCGCGACAGCTCTCGTGGCCGCGAGATACGGATTTGCTGTAGACAATATGTCATCGCCCTTCAAGGTTGCGGTGATTTCGGATGAAATCTCAGAAGATTTCGAGCACGCTTGTTCCGTCATCGCAAATGATTTCGGGTTGCACTATGTGGAACTGCGAGGAATGTGGGCGAAGAATCTTCAAGACCTAACGGATGCGCAGATCGCAGAAGCGCAAAAAATCCTTACGAAATACAGCCTGCAGGTAACGGATATTGCAAGCCCGCTTTTTAAGGTGGACTGGCCTGGAGCGCCGAAATCGCAGTATAGCTCGAAAGTCGACCTGCACGGTGCGGCCGAGTCAACTCTAAAACAGCAAGATGACGTGCTGGCACGCAGCATCTCGCTCGCAAAGCAGTTTGGCACGGACAAAGTTCGCTGTTTCGACTTTTGGCGCTTGGATGATGTAACTCCTTACCGTAAGGCTATCAACGAGCAATTACGTAAGGCCGCGGAGATCAGCGGCAAACAGGGAATATTGCTTGTGCTTGAAAACGAATTCGCCTGCAACACAGCGACTGGCCGTGAAGCTGGAGCCACTCTAAACGCTGTCAAAACGCCGCATCTTGCCCTAAATTGGGATCCAGGCAATGCTGTAATGCGCGGCGAGTACGATGCTTTTCCGGGTGGGTGGTCAGCAATTCCGCATGAGCGCATCCATCACTGCCATGTAAAAAATGCCACTAAGGATGAGAGAGGTAAAGTAGAATGGGCACCCGTAGACACAGGCTTTGTAGATTGGACGGCGCAGTTCCGTGCATTGAAACAAACTGGCTATCATGACGCCGTGAGTCTCGAAACGCATTGGAAAAGTGGCAGTACACCCGAAGCGTCAAGCCGTGTAAGCTGGTCTGGAATGCGGGAAGCTCTTCAGAAATCTTGAATTGAGTATATAGGCGTTTGATATCACAGACGATTAACCATAAACCTCTTTATCAGGCATTTAATCTCGATGAGCATTTCTTAAGAACGCAGGCGCTTATCTTCCAAAGAAATCCTAAATATTACTTTGGATAATGTGTAAGTGCGTCTTAATTTTACTCGCCAACGAGAAAATTTACTTGTTTTATCTTAGGACAACCTGTTATACCCTCTAGAAAAAAAGCTCCTTAATGTCGCGTCTTTCTTCATCGGTAAGTCCAACTAAATAGACAATGCCGATTGTCGCGGAACACCAAGCGATGATAATACTAGGGTTTGCTGGTAACATGGTGGACCTTCTCCACAGCGGCAGGAACAACACCGAAGGCAGGATGCAGAATAATGGATGTAAGAGGCCTCTAACGATAAAGCGTTGCCGCGACAACAGAACAGCTGAACGCGTTAGTCGCATGCTGACAAAAACGTGTATGGCCAAACCGACAAAAGCACCCACCAAGGTACCTATCGCTACGCCGACCGCTCCGATCCGTTGAACCAAATAAATGCTGAAATATACGTTTACTAGTGCCTCTATTATTCCAGAAAGACTAGCAAGATACTGTTTTCCAGTAGCAACTACCGCAAGCGCGTAGGGGTTGCCGAGCTGCCGGAATGCGTTGCCGATAACAAGAATCTGTAGGAAAAGCGCACTGCTCCGAGCGTAGTCATAGCCGACCCAGAGCTTAAGTAGCGGGTAAGCTCCGAACAGGAGCGGCAACCCGATCAAGCAAACAAGCAAAGTGTTGTAGCGAGTTGTCCGAATGACCAAATCTCCTAGCTCACCCGCCGTTCTTTCAGACTGTAGCGCGGAAATAGCCGGAAGCAGCGGGCTAAAGAGGCTGCCTAGTACGGCCAACATGAGGTTGGTGACGGTGGTGGCAATACCGTATGATCCTGTCGATTTGTAATCGTAATGGCCCACAATGACCATGTCCAAGCCAGTGATAAACAGCATGCACACGGTCCAAATCGAAGCTACGCTACCATATTTACATAAGCGTGTAATTGATAAGCGATCAACGAGTTGAAAGGAAAACGTGAGGCGCTCGCTTGCATATTTCTTCCAGCCTAGGTACTGAGACAGAGCTGTGATTACGTTGAATCCGGCCATGAGGCAAGCAAGTTGCACTAGGTTTCCGTGCATAAAGAGCAGTACTGTCAGCGCCATGGAAGATAGAACCTTGCTGCCTACGGCCAAGATTGTCGGGAAGCCATATCTCTGGAGACCAGTGAATGCAGCGGAGAAGACGCCAAAAGGGAGCGCCAACACAACTGAAAGCCCTACTACCAAAATACCCTTGCGCAAGCTGCCAATTAAAATTACCGGCATCTGGTGAAAGAGTTGTGGTACTTGCCATGCAATAGTAGAAACGACTCCCGCTCCGATTAACCCGCTGAAACAAAGAAGTATAAAAGAGCTGCTTAGAATTCGGCTACTTGAGCTAGTATCGCCAACAGCTTCAAACTCTGCCACATACTTGCTAGTGGCAGTTTGCATCCCGAGGTCAAGCAAATTGATATAAGCGCTGCTCTGTAGAATTAGCACCCAGACGCTATATTCATCCGGTATCATGCGGTGTACAAGCAGTGGCGGCAACACGAGCGCTATCAACATGGAGATGAGTACCCTCACCACGTTGGCGGCTGAGCCTTGCAGAATCTTTCGCCTATGTGACATGAAGGAAGTTGGCGGTCGGACAAACCTTATGAGCAAAAAACGCTACCGTCTGCTCCAATCGACTAAACAGTGATAGGGTGTCGATTGCGATCCACAGTGAGGGAAAATAGTACAGAGAGGGTAGTTGAAGATGCAAGAGACCTCTCATGGAAGGTGGTGCCATCGTAACTCATTAATCAAGGTGGAGAGCTTAGGGCCATCTTCCGGATCTCTTGTCAGTGCTCGGATAGCCTCAAGCACCCAGACGGACATGCAGGCGAAACTGAATGCCAGCATTGTCGAGAGGATCACTAAAATGACTCGATGCGGATAGGAGCGTTTGTCCGGTGGCACGGCCGGATCAATCACTTGAAATACTGCGCCTTGTTTGGCCTCATCCAATCTGGCTAATTGGTACTGTGTGGCGAGAGCTTGAAAGATCGTCTCCCTGTACTTGACCTCGCGCAGCTTACGCACATAATCGAGTGCCGCCGCGGGAACTTTTCCCTTAGGTACAAACAAGTCCGACTCGGAAGCGGTGTTGCCGGTAAACTGCGCCAGCTGCGCTTGCAAGCCCGCAAGTTGCTGTCTTACAACCACCATGTCCGGATTATCTTTAGTCTCGGAGGAGGATAAAGCTCGAATCTGCACTTCCTTGGCGGCGATCTGTCCCTGAATGGCCGCCGCAGACTCGATCATGGCACGCGATTGGCTGTCCGGCTGAACCATACCCGTGGTCAGCTCGGTCCTTTTTAATTCCTGCTCGGCATCGGCTAAGTGGTTCTTCTCTTCTTCAAGCTGGCGATCAAAGAAAAGTCGGCGCTGGCCGGCTTCAGTCGTTGCAACTCCAGAGGCAAGCTTCTGAAACTCTTCGACATACGCGTTCGCCATGGCTGCGGCTTGTTCCGGCGTAGGACCGTCGACAGTCACCCTGATGATGCCATCTTTAAGTCCCGCCACAGCCGTACTACGCTCCTCAAATATTTTGCGCGCTTCAGACAACTTCTTGACGCGGTAAAGTTTCATTAGATTAAAGCGCTTGATCATGGCGTCTTCCACAATACGGCTCTCAAACATAGACACATAGGTATCCATCTGGTTCTTAATTCCCAAGCTTGATCCAGCAAGAGCCGCGAGTCCAGGGCTACCTGTCACCTGAGAGAGGAAGGCAGCTCCAGTACTCGATTGCTGAGGGGGAAGGACCGATGTAGCACCGGTATACCGCATGGGGAGCAACATTGAAATAAATGCTGTCATTAGTGCCGTCCCGATAGTAAATCCAAGGATGAAACGTCGCCGCTGAGCAAGCAGAAGTAAAAGATCCAGTACGCTCCAGCCAGAGGCGCGATCTGCGCCAACAGAACGGTTTGCAACCTCTTCGACAGTCGACGTGTATTCGATGAATGAAATCCCCTTCTAAAACAACAGACTTCTAGTGTACTATAGTTTTAATTGCCGCAACTTGCCAATGCCTTTAGTACAAGGTCTATTAACGGGTTGATAACTAAAAATTTGAGCGCTAAGGGATTCGATCTCCATCTGGACTAACGATCATGAGTATGCGAATAGAACGTCCGCTGATTCTTAATCACATCGTCTCACCCTATGGGATTTCAATTCTTTCTACTTTCATATTTTGCCTAGCTTGGCTTTTCCCAAGTCGCATTTACATGGAGTTGATGCATGAGCCAGATTTCTTGTTTCTCGACGTAGATACGCTTCTCTTCTTTCTGCTCTGTATTCTGAGCTTCTGGGTAGGACTGTTTATTGTTGATTTTATGTTTTCGGGCGATTCACTGCTTTCATCCACGCCTTACAGCAATTGTTTGGGATATTTCTGGCTCCTGCTCCCTCTTATTATAACTACGGCAATGACTGCGCTTGTAGCCATACGAATCTATAACAGCTATCCTAATATTTTACTTCTTCTCGCAACGCAACAGGGCGACGTTATCAAGAGTCAACAGGCCTCAGATGTCGTCTTAGGGCCACTAGGTTGGGCCTCTGTCGTCCACACGGTCGTTCTTTGGTGGACCTACTGGAAGATCGTGGATTGGAAGTCTAGACTTACTACTTCTTCCAAGCAATTCAATTTTCTTCCATGGCTAATATTTGTTGTTGGTGTTCTAACGCAAATAGTGCTTTCCACACTCAAGGTATCAAGAAGTGATCTCATGCCTGTCTTTGGCGGCATCGCAGTTCTCTTTCTTATGTCCAAGGTAAGACGCCGGAAGCTAGGGCTCGCTGCGCTCATACGCTGTCTTTTATTAGGACCAGTTCTCATATTAGTATTTTTCTCTGTTTTTGGTTTGTTGCGCGGAACGAGTGACTCGTATGCTGGGCTACAAAGTTTTGTAGGTTACACTTTGGCTTCTTACAACCGCTTGACAGCTCTTCTGCATGGCACAATGCATTATCCTTACAGTGGACATGGCATTTATCTCTCCGTTGTTTTGGGATATAATCATAGCTTAAACGCTCTAATACCGATAAACGAAACAATGGGGTGGCCAAAAGAATATCTAAACTTTTGGAACTCCGATTTTCAAGCTCCTGAGCTTTCCGGCCTACGTTATGACCTTACGTGGTCGGGTGCGTTCGGATACCTTTTTTCAGATTTCGGCTGGGGAACTCCACTAATTCTCTCCGGTTATGGAATTATATACGGCATTTTTTGGAAACAAGCTAAAGCCGGAACGACCCTGGGTATAGTTCTCTACCCTTGGCTAGCTTTTTGTGCCCTTTGCTGGTTCAGCGGCAATCTCATATTCGATTTTAGATTTCCACTCTTCATGGCTGCTGCCTTGCTGCTTATGCTGTACGAAAGGCTACTTACTCTAAAATTCTCATAACAATCTTTGCAGCTTTACCATAATCTTGATTAAAGAATTAGATCTCTTAGCAAATTTTGTAACCCCGGAGAGGAGTAGCGCTGGTATTCTCCTACACTACGCATTAAAACTCCTAGGCGCCGGAATACAGGAAGCGAAAGAATAAAAATTGCGTTACGTGCATGTATCGCTTTAGTAGATGCATGTACTGCCAGGTCGTGCATCCTTGGTAGTCTGGTGTTTCGTAAATATTCGGCTAAATCATCAAACTGAACGGCGGTCTTCTCGTATTCCATTAAGTTGTTAGTTCTAGAGCACCTTAAAAACTCGGATATTCCAAGGCTGCTTAAACGATGAAACTTTTGCTTTGTGCCGACTGGAGAGCCGATCTGCTGGATTGCATGGGTCCGGTACCCAACTAACCGTTCATTGCTAGGAATGAGCCTTGCATGAGCAACGAGCATAAACGCTATCCAAGCATCATGCACCCAACTTTGCGGGATCGGCAAGAATTTATCACATAGCGAGGAGCGAAACATCATTGTCATCCCCGTAACAATGTTGCGCCGAAAGAGGATGTCCGCAGCTGATCCTGTTATAAACGATTGCTGCTCCTTGGAGGTAAATCGATGAGATCGCCAGATCGTCTCTCCCGTTGACCGCAGGTCGGTATTAAGAAGATCGCCGTCTGAAAAAACACCACCTACACTGGCATCCTGAGCAAAGGACATAGAAAGTAGAGCCAGCTTCTGCGGGTACCAGATGTCGTCTTGATCACTCAAAGCAATCAAGTCTCCCTTGCAATGCATGATTGCTTGTTCAAAATTTTGCGTATAACCAAGTGTAACTTTATTCCTAAATATCCGCACCGTGAACTGAGCGGAACTTCTAAAGTTTTCCAGTATTTGGAGAGTAAGATCAGTAGATCCGTCGTCGCATACGACGAGTTCATCCGGGAGCATTGTTTGCTGGGCAAAGCTTTCCAGCTGTGTTCGCAGATACCGTGCTCCATTATAAGTGCACATAGCTATTGATATAGACATTATTTCACCTGTACTAGACAATGCGGTCTTCATAGGAATTCGAATCGCTTACAACAATCAGAGGTCCTCTCGCTTTCCCATGCGGCCGTTTAGTCCATCCCAGGTTCCCAGCAAAAAATGGTGGAACTTATGCCTGCGGTCCTTTTCCGCGATAAAGCATTTAATTGTTTCCCGAAGTGAAATGTATATGGTATGTAAAATCCATTTAGGAAACCGCCGAAAATATTTACGATAGACCACTACTCGATTTCGCGAGAAGTAATAGCGTCTTAGAGCACTGTGATGGGTTGGCTCAAATGTAAACCCTAGGATCGTAATTCGTTTAGGATGGCCGGGCTTGTGCCAGAGGATAGCATTCCTCGAATCGGCAATAAGATAGCCGGCAGCGCGTATACGATAACAGTATTCCGTATCCACCTGATCAATAAAGTATTCCGACGGAAAAAAGCCGATCCTGTCAAAGATCCAAGTTGGCATTAGTGAACCTGAAGTCATACTCGATATAGGACCGCCATCACTTGCGCGAAATACTTTAGGCTCGACACCAGTATCAGGATTCACATACTTTGGATTGATTGAAGCAACCAGTTTTTGATGTGGATGCGACCGCCAAACAGTGAACAACTCGGCAATAAAGTTTTCTGTAATTTTACTGTCCTGATCAAAGAGAATAACCCAGTGAAATCCCTGAGCCTCTGCCCAACGCACACCCTGGTTTAGGGCTTCGGCTATGCCAAGATTTTCTTTATTCTCGATGAGGCTAAACCCGAGTGTTTGGCTAGCCTCACGCAAGGATGTTAGCTCCTCAGAAGTAGAGCCATTGTCAACCACTACCAAGCCTTGGGTCTGTGCAAGAACATTGGGCATGTTTTCGATCATTGCGGAACTGGGATGATAGGAGACAATTACCGCGCAAACAAAGTGCTCCGTCATCTTACTTCCTTTCAACCAGGTTATAGCTTTTCATCAACGCGAGAGGAAAGCCTTAGGCTGACGTTTGGCAATGACCTCCAATGCCCTCTGTAGTTTCTCACTCACGTGTTTGCATGGTTGCTCTCTAAAAGAGGTTCCAAGCACATGCACTTCAAAGCCTTTTGCAGTCATCCGATCTGCGTACAAAAAGAGCGGTGTACGCCGAGCCTAGACCTTCAGTCGTCTGCTTTTTGTAAGCGCTCCAGTACGCAATGAGGCCAACGGCTCCACGCACGTAACGCAGCGATACCCATGACCGGGCCCAGCTGCGCCAAGCATGTCGGCTCTGAATGCAACTGAATTTGTCCGAAGTTGTCAATTGCAACGGCTCTAGGCCGTGCTTCTTGCAAATGCTTACCAGTGATTTCATAGAGTAAAAATAAAGATGCCGCGGCGCATCCAGGTGCATCCACCTATTCTTCATGACAGCAAACTCGTAACTCTCCGGATTGGGCATCGCCAGCAGTAACACACCTTCAGGAGCAAGCAGTTGTGCAGCCTGCTCGATCACTATCCACGGATTAGGCAAATGTTCGAGCGAGTGCCATGCCACAATCACATCAAAGCCCGGGGTCAGATGCTTCATTGCCTTCGCGGGGTCCGATGATTGTATCGCCTGAATACCTACATGGTCACGCAAGAACGCTACACATGCTTCATCCATTTCAATCGCGGTAACAGTAAAACCTGCCTCCTTCATATTCGCACAGATCGCCCCTCGCCAAGGCCCGATCTCGAGAAGCCTACCCTTCATCTTATACCGGAATACCGACTCCGTTCTATACCTCTCATTTGCAGCAATGATCCTTAAGGCATCATAGCTTAAAGGGATTTCATCGTAACCACCTTTGTAATAGGGGCTCATGTCAGCGGGCGGATTATCCATAAAGATCAGATCGCATTGTGAGCAGCGATAGTAGTCAAAGCTCATTTTCGTCGTTTGCCGGTTATAGTCTATTGACGACAAAAGGTAAAATGCGTTGCCGCAACAATAAGGGCAAGCTGTCTGCCCTTTAGTTCCTCTTATCTCCAAATGTTTAACATTCGTAGCCACATTAACCTCGCCATCCTCTGCCGCTATGCTTCTAAGCATAGCGGCTAGCCACTTACAGGGTTGTTTTATAAGAGCTTAAATGGAGTGAAAAGTAAAAGAGCAGTTTGTACGCAGCAAGTGTATCAAACAAGTAACACGGATTGAAGCGGACGATGTCGCGTACATATGGCAACGACTCCAGTTGCCAGACCAAAAAACTGCGCAAAAGCCCGTGCGGCCAAGAGGATAGGGCTAAGCAACCCAACCATAACATCTGTTCTAATGGTTCTCTGCGTAAACGGAATTGTCGTTACGATGAAAAGACCTGCCGTGACATACGAAAAGGAAATCGGTAGCCTAGCAAATATGTCAGCGACTAAAGCTGCAAACAGCAGTGGAACAAACAACAACTGTAACTTCATTAGTTGAGGAGTGTGGCTATCTTTCACCCCCTTCGCGGGGTTTTTGCTCACTGCGAACACACGCCAGAACGCAAACTTGTACTTTTTACGGATATATATAGCGAGCGTGTCAGGATGAGTATGGAAGACGATCGCAGAGGGGGCAAATTTCATGATCCATCCCCTAGCGGACATTCGGTAAGAAAGCTCGATATCCTCGGCGCAAGCTACTGGGAACGACGTGTCGTACCCGCCCATCGCAAGAAAATTATCACGGCGGAAAGCTGCAGAATATGTATCGACGAAGTCTATAGCCGACAGTGAACTCATTAGCCGGTATTTATCCTCATATTCTATCTGTACAAAACGTGCTATTAGTTCCCGCTGACACGTGCGGTACACGCCTTTTACACCAATCACTTCAGGACTACCAAACGGAGCAAGCATGGCCTTCAGCCATCCTTTGGCAGGAATACAGTCATCATCCGTAAATAGCAGCAACTGACCTTTTGCCTCGAAAGATCCTAGATTGCGTGCCGCTGCAGGACCTTTATTTGGCTGCAATACAAGACGGATGCATGAGTACTTTCGAACAACCTCGACGGTTCCATCTGTTGAGCCATCATCTACGACAATAACTTCAACTTCTTGGCCGGATGTCTCACGCACAAGAGCGTCCAAACAAGCACCTATGCGTGATGCGCCGTTGAATGTTGGAACTATGATCGAGGCTACCGTAGTATTGCCGACCTTTCTCCTTCTAACGCTTTAGACAAATACTGCCTCGACGCTAAGCAGTTGCGCCCTGAGCTTTTGCGGGAACGACATCCGTCTTGCCATGATCGCTGCCCTTAATCAAGTACTTTGAAAGTGTCATAAAACCCTTAACATTACGTTGCAGCTCACGCCGGTCGGTCAAGGATTGCTTAAGCTTGTAGGCTAAATATGACGGTGCAAGATAAAAGCTTCGTCTCGCCTTATCGCAAAAACTAACTAACTCTTCATGCGTGATGTTAGGCAGTGTAACGACTGAATTATGCAGTCCATCTTTGGTGAGCCATGCACTCCAATCCTCTATTTGGATATAGTCGCGCTTCTTGGCCTCTTGATATGCAACCGTACCGGGATAAACCATAATGGGGAAAAATTGTGCGGTGTCTGGACGAAGCTTTTTGGCGAACATCAAGGTTTTTTCCATACTGGCCGGTGTCTCGTTCAGATTGCCAACCATAAAGCAGCCATGTACCATGATCCCCGCATCTTGGCATCGACGCACAAACTTATGAGCTTCCTCATGATATTTGGCATCGCGGCGGTCGTCATTATTCTTCTTCATGCCGTTAATAACTTCGACGTCCCCGCTTTCAAAGCCAACACAAAAAAGACGTGCTCCAGCGCTGTGTAAAGTAGCGAGCAACTCACCCTCGGCTCCAATGTCGGCACGGCAGTTGGCGTCGAAGGGTAGCTTGTTACCGCGTTTGATAAGCTCCTTGGCCAGTTCGAGAGTACGTGGTTTGCTGACGATAAATGTATCGTCTTCAAGCATCACCGTCTTGATCTCGGGCATCTCGCGCGCAACATATTCAAATTCATCGGCAACATTCGCCACAGAACGATAGCGCATTGTGTGACCGCTAAATGTCTGCGGGTATACGCAGAAGGAGCAATGGTAAGGGCAGCCTCGGCTTGTGTCGAATACAACCAAAGGCCATAAGGAATGTCCGTAAAAATAATCCGGGGTATGTAGGAATCGTTTATACACCTCGGATACGAAAGGCAGTTCATCGAGGTTTTTGATGGCTTCACGTTGCTTATTAGTGATTAACTCGCCCGTCTCTGGGTGCCGCCAGACCAAACCGTCCACAGCGGCCAGATCGGCTCCGCAGGCTTTGGCTTCGAGCCAATCACGTACCGTGTATTCATATTCGCGAATGGCTACAGCCTGGAGCGAAGCCGACATCGCCAGCGTCTCTTTAGGTAGTGACGAGACATGACGGCCCACCATTAAGACATGAAGGGACGGCTTTGCCGCTACCATTGCCTCAACAACGCTGATGTCATTTAAAATGCTGGGCGTCGAGGTATCGCACACCACTGCATCAATGTTCTTCGATTCAATACGATCAATCACGGCTCTAACTGAGAATCCACCAGCCGGGGCATCAACAAGATCAACATCATGGCCACTCTTGATGGCAACGCCAGCCGCCGTCGCGAGCCACTTCGGGTAATACAAAGTCCCACTCTTGGTCACCGCCGGACTGCGCTGTTCACGGGAGAATCGAGGGTGAAAAGGCGGATTCAGAAACAGCACACGCATTTTTAGAAGCCTCCAACATGGTTGATTAGAACATATCATTTGCAAAAATTCGGCACATTAGCCTGCAGTGATCTAATTCCAGCGTCACCCTGAGTTCCCACCGGGACAGGTAACATAGTTATCAGCGTAAGCGAATGATCCATTTGGCCTTTATTTATTTCTTTCAGGACGTAGCCTGGAAAGCGATTCGTGCAGGAGCCAACCATAACCGGCGAGCAGCAGTACGTGCGCACCCAAGAGCAACTGCGCCGGAAGACTGCCCGCCAGCAGGGTTGCCCGGAACCTGAGCGACGGCGCTTCTCCTAGGAGACTTGACCAGATACTTTGCTCCGTTACAGCGACAAAGCCAAAGAATCCGAAAAGCCAAAGGCGCCACCGTAATCGAGGTCCTGACTCTGAAGATAATAGGCATAGGGGAAACAGGCACATCATTAGGTACGGCGGCCAAGACTTCTTTGAGAACAGCAGCAAAGCACAGGTTAGAGCGCATATTCCAAATGTCAGCGCACGTAAACGTACCAATGTAGAGGCGTGAAGGACGGACCGCGCGATCACGCCAAAAATAAGAACCAAAACTGTAAGCAGTATCAGATCGCTTACTCTACCCGGAATCGTATATGCAAATATAGATTCCAGCAAGTAAGGGAGATTTCCAGCGGAGCGCATCGCGCCTTCGGCCGTGAGAGGTTGTTGAACCGGCAGATGGAGCCGCATCGCTCCGCCGTAAACCATTGCCAGAACAAGTGTTACGCCTGACGCCCAACGTAAACGCCGTGGTAGCACAACGAAGAACGCCGGAGCGTATAGCAATGGCAGGAATTTGATCGTGGCTGCTGACAGACCAAGCAATGCTCCGGAGACGAAAACGCGCTCGTGCAGGGCGAACCACAGAGCGGTCGTCAGCAGCAGCGCGATGAGGACGTTATCCTGACCGTCTACCGTGACAAATTGCAGACTGATCGGGCTGGCAAGGTAGAGCAGCGCGGCGTTACGGAGCGTTGATTCCTCCACGAGGAGGCGGCCCAGGCGTAACCATAGCGGAAAAAGCAGCAGCTCGCCTAGGATTGACGCAAAGATGATGGCAAGCGGTGTTCGGCGCACGGCGACAAACACTGCATCGAGGTAAGGATGCAATGGGGCGTAACTGCTTGCAAAATTGCGATACGGAAGATGATGACGCAGTATTTCTTTGGCCTGCGGGAAGTAGAAGGCGGGAATGTCTCCGCGCGGTGCAAGATGAAGTACCGCAAAGATCAGAACAAACAGCCCAACGCGGGAGAGCGCAAAAACAGCTGTAATCCCGTAATCGAACGTCCGCGCAGGCAAATCGCGCAGCCGTTGCCAGCCGGTAAGCGCGATGCTTGCGAGTGCGCCGGCAGCACCGAGCGCGGCGCGGGCAACCAGGGTCTGTGTACCGGTCATTTACTCCCTTCTTTGTAGGCTTGAACCATATTAGTGTTCGAGTTGCTCCGCGGTAGGCTGCTGACCAGCATGCGTTTCCAGCAGACGGGGAACGACAGGCTTGTGACGCCGAGGACCGCGCTGCTTAAAGTCATGTGGGTCAAGACGATAAAGAATCAGCAGGTTGCGCTCCGGAGCGTCAAACGCCGGAAAGGCGGCCACGCGCACTAGCCGATACAGCGGTGCAAGTGCCTCCATCTTATCGTCATCCACTTGATTCCACGCGGCGTACCAGCCGGGACGATAGGTTTCGACCCGCTGAGCCAACTCCATGGTGCCGAAGTCGTCGCAAATCGACGGCAGCCCGGTCATCAACGATAACTCCGAGCCGGAGATCGAAAGCACGAGCGAATTACGTGAAGGGTCGGCAGCGACAATCCGTTTTAAGTTCGCGGCGGCGGCGGCGAAGGTGTACTCCGGCGCGCTGACATAGCGAAGTGTTTGCAGGGCGTCGGGCAGCGCGACGGCGGCGATGGCGAGGACAGAAAAGGCCGACGCCGCAAGACGCGTCGCGGGCGCGGCCATAGCGAGCCACATCGCTAGTTCGCGCAGGATCAGCGGCAGCAGGAGTGTCATTGGCACGGCGGCTACCAGGTAATAGCGCGGCTGTAAGTTGTTATGGTATGCGAGAAACCCGGCATAACCAGCAATCCAAAGCAGCAAGGCAACACTCAGCGGTGAGATCCGGCGGCGCAGTATCAAAAGAGCCGCCAGCGAACCGGCGAGGCTCAACGGATAAAGTACATGGCCCATCCACATTCCATCGTTCAGAGTGTTCGTGAGCACCGTGGCAGCGTTAGCCGCGGTAATGCCAGTGTAGGCGTTCGCGCTGAAGAGATACCGGTAATCCGCCAGGAAGTACGGGCGGATAAAGGCGGCGAAGTACGTAAGCCAAAGCGCGACAGCGGTCGCACAGGAGACAAACGCCGCGCGCGCAAACGGACGGAGACGATACGCAGCCGAAGCCCAGAGCAGCCAGAAGACGGCGGGGAACAGGAAGACGGCGGTCGTCTTGGTCAGCACCATGACGGGCAGTAGAAGGCCAAGCGCGAGGCGGCCGGAACGACGATGCGGCGCGGCCGAGGCGGCAAGCAACGCCAACAGCATCCATAGGACGAGCAGAGGCTCTAAAATCGCCATCCGCGTGAAGACGAAGCAGAATGGGCTGACGGCTAGCAGAAGCACGGCGCCAGCGGGCACAAGCGGACTTGCGCGCGGCAGCCAGCGGCGCAGTAGAAAGAATGCGGCAAGCAGTATCAGAGCAAAGATTGTGACTGTCAGCGCGCGGGCGGCCACCAACGACACGCCGGTAAAGCGAAAGAGGACAAGCTCCAGAACTGGCCAGACGGGCAGCGCGGCGGCCGGGTTGAAGTCCCCGGGGACATACCAGTGGCCCAGCTGATAATGGCGAATCGCGGCATCCCCATACCAGCCCTCGTCGGTGTATTTGGCCCAATCCATCCACGGGGAGTAGTTCGGAAAATCCGCCGTCAGATGAACAAAATGGAGCGCGAGAAAGACGGCGGACGCCGAAAGCAGCAGAGCCGTACAGACCGTGGAGACGCGCCGCCCGGCGAACGTGTTGGAGTCACCATGCGCCAACTGTTTGAGTGTCCCTCCCCGGCTCGCTTCGCGCTCAGCTTAGGATAGTACAGACACCTCGCGGCGCGCAGCAGCCGGGAGGCGCTTTCAGATGATCCATGGCCACTGAGTTTCCCCCCGCAGCCGCGACGCCGCACCGAATTCCCAGCCTGGACGGGTTGCGCGCGCTGTCGATCTTTCTGGTGGTCGCGCTGCACACGGTCCAGCGGGTCAGCGAGCATCGGCACGTCGGCTGGGGCTGGTACGCGCTGTTCAATGGGTCGAGCGGCGTCTTTATCTTTTTTGAAATCAGCGGTTTCTTGATTACGACGCTGCTGCTGAACGAACATGCCAAGCGTGGGTCTGTCAGTCTGCGCGGATTCTATCTGCGGCGAGCCTTCCGCATCCTGCCGCCGCTCTACGTTTATATCGGTACGGTGGTGGTGCTTGGCTTGCTGGGACGGCTGGCGCTCGATCGGCGCGACTTGCTCAGTTCCCTCTTCTTTTTCCATAACTACATCCAGCACTCGCCGATGTGGTCGCTTGAGCATCTCTGGTCGATCAGTGTCGAGGAGCAGTTCTATCTGATCTGGCCGTTCTTATTCGTCTTTTGCCTGCGGCGGCCCGGACTTGCGGGACGCCATGCCGCGTCCGCGGTGCCGCTGCTGATCCTGATCCTGTCGCCCTTCGCACGCGTGCTGCTCGGCCATTCAGGCAATCCGATGCTGCACCGGATCGGCGTGAATTACTTCAATTTCGATTTCCTGATGTTCGGCTGCCTGGTCGCGTTGCTGCAAGGCACCTCCCGCTTCGAGGCCACGTATCGGGCTGCGACGCACGTCTGGTGGCTGCCGCCCGCGGTCATGGCGCTGTGCAGTGTGCTGGCGGCGCGCTATGAAAACTACTTCAACCTGCCCGTGGGCTACACGATCAACGGGGCGGCCACCGCGATGTTTCTGCTGTGGTGCACGCGAAACCCGGATACGGCGGTTGGACGCGCGCTGAACTGGGGACCGGTCGCGCGGATTGGAGTGCTCTCGTACAGCATCTATCTTTGGCAGACGCTGTTCCTGCACCATCTGAACGGGCCGGTCTTTGCACCGCTGACCTGGCTCACAAAATTTCCGCTGAGTTGGGCGGGGTTCTTTCTAGCGGCTCTTTTCTCGTATGAGGTCGTCGAGCAGCCTTCCTTGAGGCTTCGCGGCTGGCTGGTTAGGAGGCTGGCGAGGCGGCCGTCGGCACAGCGCGCCGAACCGTTGCCGGAGCGTAGCGGCTCTTGAGCTTTAAGAGCGGTTGCTCGAAATAGCGCGAGGAGAGTAGTGCGGCAACAACCGTACCTAGCATGGCCACCAAAAGGTTTACGGCGTTCTGAGTCATGTGACTGCGCCGTCCCACGAGCAGCAGCGTAACACCATGGAAAGCCGGTCCAAGCAGCACGTGAAAGACGTAGACGCCGAAGCTGATGCCTCCCAGCCAGCGCAGCCAGGCTGCGCCGGCAAGCGTCGAGACGCGGCCCGGCTCAATAGCGAGTACAAGTACGGATGCGAAGCAGAGGGTGATGCACAACAAGCCCCACTGCATCACCGGACGAGTCTGAATCTCCAAGCTGCGGGCGGAGACGCCAGCCAGCAGGAAACCGATCATGCCCGAAAGCGCACCTACCGGAGCAAGGCGGACAACCCGCATCCATTCCACGCGCTCTCCCCGGTAAACCAGCGCAAGCCATCCGCCGGCGGCGAGTTCCCCGGCGCGGCTGGGCAGGAACTCCCAATAACTCGCGGGATCGGCGGCAAAGCGCCAAAGAGCAATACGGAAGGCGCACGACAGAACGAAGGTAACGAGGCAGAGCAGCTTGGCGCGATTGCGGTTTTTCTGGAGCACAAGCAGGAAAGGCCAAATGAGGTAAAACTGCTCTTCGACGGCCAGACTCCAGAAGTGGAAAAGCGGCAAGGGCGAGGGCAGATGGTCTATGTTTCCGGATAGCTGCGGGATATTCTGAAGGAAGAGCAGCGGCACCCAGATCATCCGGAGCGCGGGGAAGAAGTTGCCCATGGCCAAAGCGCCGAGCAGCACCAGCAGAATAGTTGCAAAGTACAGCGGAAAAATGCGAAGCGCGGGCGTATGACGAAGTTGCGCCACCAGCGGGGATCGTCGAAAGAGTCCCATAGGATGCCGGTGATGTGGAATCCGGAAAGAATGAAGAAGAGGGGGACGCCCACCCAGCCGCCTTTGTTGAGCAAGCCGAAGAGCCGCATGGCGCGAATGGATGAGTGTGTCCCGCCGCCGTAGTGATAGATGAAGACCAACAGCACGGCGAGACCGCGCAGGCCATCGAGACCGGGCAAGTGGCGCTGCTTGATCACAATCGTCCTCTCTATTCGTGTAGTGTGATTACTTTATTCATAAGACAACTTTATTCGTAGGAGAGGGCGTCGATGGGGTCTTTGCGAGCAGCCTTGAGAGCGGGGTAGAAGGCCCCGAGCAGGGCCCCGGCGAAGGCGATAAAGATGGAACGCCATACATAGGGAATGTTGATGACGAAATCCAGGGTGGGGAACCGGGTATTGAGCACAGCGGAGAGGGCGAAGCTGGCGGCGATGCCGAGAGCGATACCGGCGGCGGCGAGCAGGCCCGTCTCCGACAGGACGATAGCGACGATGTAGGAGCGGGACGCGCCCATCGATTTAAGGATGCCGATCTCGCGGGTGCGCTCCATCACGGCGGTGTACATGGACTGGAAGATGACGAGGAAGCCGATGACGACGGCGATGCCGATGACCACCTCAAGACCGATGTTGAAGGCGGGGAGGGTGTCGGGCGTCATGGCGGAGAGATACTCCTCGGTGGTGGCGACGTTATAGGTTTGCATGCCGGGGGTGGCGAGAATCGCTTTCTTGACCTCTTCTTCGTACTTGGGCGGGGATTCCGTCTTGAGATAAAACATGGTGGCCTTGCCCTCGGTCCCCGTGAGCGCGCCCATGGTCTCGATCGGGATAAACTTGCGGCCCCCCTTGCCGTGCTGAACGATGCCGGAGATATGGAAGGTGTGGTTGATGAGTTGGACGGGGTCACCGACGTGCTTACCGGCTCCGGCATAGTCGTCGACGATAATGTCGTCAGGCCCGGTGAAAGGGCCTCCGGAGAGAAAGACGAAGGGCTTCAGACCGTCGAACGATTTGAAGTCGATACCGTAGATGCTATCGAGCGTACCGGTGATCTGGACGTTGACGGGGGCGACGACTTGAATGTGAGGGATCTGTGCGAGGACGGCCCCGGCTTTGATGGAGACGCCGGCGGGGCTCATGGCCATGAGGTTGCTGGTGGTGTTGGGGCGGACGAACATGTCCATGCCGATGCCGTTCTGGCGGGTCTTGAAGCCGTTGAGCTTGCCCATCAGGATGGCGGTGATGGAGAGGATCATGATGACTTCTATCGCCACGGCGAAGACGCTGATCATGGAGCGCAAGGGGCGGTGGACGAGGTTGCCTGTGACGAGTTTGTTCATCTGCTTACCAGTGTATGGGAGCCGTTGTGCGGAGACGGGCATCAAAAGTGGCAACAGGGATGCATGTTCGGGGTTAGGGTCTTTGACTCTGTCGCGCCCGGCAGCTATCTTTCTGTAAATAAGCCGTTTGGCGCAGAGGACACGGCCTGTGTACGCGGATGGCGGAATGATGGTCGAGTTCGGGCAGCAGTTGCGGCGGGAGCGCGAGCGGCGCGGCGTTCCGGTCGACGCGGTCTGCGCGATTACAAAGGTCTCCGCGCGGCATGTGGAGGCGCTCGAAGCGGGACACCTTGAAGAGCTGCCGGGGGGCGTCTTCCGTAAGGGGATTTTACGGAGCTATTTGGCGGCGGTGGGATTGGAGGAGCCGCCCTGGATGGAGCGCTTCGAGACCTGTCTGCGGGCGTCGGGAGCGGGCCAGGAACAGGAGCAGGCGGAATGGGTGGAGTTCGCCGAGAATGTGAAGCGAAATCGCGCCGCGCCGGGGCCGCCGACCGGGATGCGCTGGCTGGGCGTGGGGCTGATGTTTCTCCTGCTGCTGATCTGCGGCTGGCTGGCGTGGAAGTTTGTAATTCGCGACCGGGTAGGTTCGGTGAGCGCACCGTCTGGCAAAGTGTCCCTTGCGGCATCGGCTTTGCCCCGAAATGGAATGGGCAGGTAAAATAGACCGGTTACAGCTGTGCGAGCCACGTGCTCCGCGCAGGTCAACTAAAGGAGCCGTTTTGGCAAAGCGCGACAAGTTTTTGTTTACCAGCGAGTCTGTTACCGAAGGACATCCCGACAAGATCGCCGATCAGATCTCAGACGCCATTCTCGATGCCTGCCTGGAGCAGGACCCCTATAGCCGCGTAGCGTGCGAGACGCTCACCTGCACTGGCCTGGTGGTGATCGCGGGCGAGATTACGACGAAGGCTTATGTGGACTTTCAGAGTGTGGTGCGCGGCACGGTCTCGGCCATCGGCTACGACAACGCGCTGTATGGCTTCGATTCGAATACCTGCGCGGTGATTTCGACGATCAACAAGCAGTCGGGCGACATTGCGATGGGCGTGGATACGGGCGGCGCGGGCGACCAAGGCATGATGTTCGGCTACGCGACCAACGAAACGCCGGAGCTGATGCCGACGCCGATCTCCCTGGCGCACCGGCTGGCGCAGCGGTTGAGTGAAGTGCGCAAGAACGGCATGATGAGCTATCTGCGACCCGACGGCAAGAGCCAGGTCACGGTGGAATACGACGCGGACAACCGCCCCGTGCGCGTGGATGCGGTCGTGATCTCGACCCAGCACGCGGAGACGGTCGGCAATGACGAGCTGCGCCGCGACATTTTGAAGCATGTCATCCAAGCAACGATCCCGGCCAAGCTGCTCGACCAGGATACGAAGTACCACATCAACCCGACAGGTCGGTTCGTCGTCGGCGGGCCGATGGGCGATACCGGCCTGACTGGGCGCAAGATCATCGTGGATACCTATGGCGGCATGGGACGGCACGGCGGCGGAGCGTTCTCCGGTAAGGATGCGACGAAAGTCGATCGCTCGGCGGCGTATATGGCGCGCTATGTGGCGAAGAATATCGTCGCGGCCGGGCTGGCGGGACGGTGCGAGGTGCAGCTGGCCTATGCGATCGGCGTGGCCGAGCCGGTGAGCGTGCTGGTCGAGACCTTCGGCACGGGCAAGCTGGACCACGGCGCGCTCGAAGACCTGGTAAGGAAAAATTTCTCGCTGACGCCGAAAGGTATTATCGAGAGCCTCGACCTGCGCAAGCCGATCTTTAAGGCGACCGCGGCGTATGGGCACTTCGGCCGCAAGGGCGAGGGTTTTACCTGGGAGGCGACGGACAAGGCCGAGGTACTGAAGGAGCAGGCGGCCGCGCTGGAGCTGACGGCACAGTAGATTTTCCACGTGAGGGGGAAGGGCAGACGCAACCGGTCTGCCCTTTTTCGTTGCGCCTTGAAGCGGGTGGCGGGTTAGACTGCGTTCTATCCTCCTCATCGACCCGGTAAGAGTGCATCTCAGGCAACAGGTTTCCACGCAAGAAGGGTTGTGGCGATGCTTGCATTCAATGAATATGACATTCAGTTCCAGCTGGCGCATCCGACGGCGATGATCGCGATGCTGCATCTGCATCCATCGCTGGAGCCGCGGGTACGGTCCGGCAATGAGCTGATCGTCGAGCACGTGGAAGGCGGCGCGGCGGCACGGGTGGCTTGCCGGGAGTATCTGGATGTCTTCGGCAATCGCTGTACGCGATTCACGGCACCGGCGGGGCGGCTGAGGCTGACGGGTATCAGCACGGTGGAGGTTCCGGAGATCGCGGACCAGATCAACGCCGGAGCGCAGCAGGCACCGGTGGATGAGCTGCCGTCCGAGGTGCTGCAGTTTCTGCTGGCAAGCCGGTACTGCGAGGTCGACAAGTTCGTGCCGATCGCGCAGGACCTCTTCGGCTGGATGACGCCGGGCTGGACGCGCGCCTCGGCGATCCGCGACTGGGTACATGAGAAGGTGGCGTTCAACTACAAGACGGCGCGACCCACCAAGACGGCGATGGATGTGTTTACGGAGCGCATCGGGGTTTGCCGGGATTTTCAGCATCTGGCGATCACGCTGTCGCGGTGCCAGAATATTCCGGCGCGGTATGTGACGGGCTATCTCGGCGATTTTCGCCACCCTTACAGCGGCGCGGGCGATTTCAGCGCGTGGTATGAGGTTTTCCTGGACGGACGATGGATGACGATGGACGCCCGGCATAACGATCCGCGGCACGGCCGGGTTCTGATGGCGACCGGGCGCGACGCGGCGGACGTGGCCATCACGACGAGCTTCGGCAACGCGGATCTGATGCACTTCTACGTGGAGAGCAACGAGGTGCGGGAGGATGGGACACGGGTGCAGGTACCGGGTGCGCCGCTGGGACCGGGACCGCATCCGTTACGTACCCGCTAGAGCTTAGTTGGCAGCCTTGCTGGAGTAGAACGTATAGGTGGCGGTATAGGGAACGCGGCTGAGATCGCCCGCGTGATCGGCGTCGCAGCCTGAAGTGGGAGCAAGTCCACCGTGCGGGGCGGAGCGGCGGATGTACTCGACCGCGGTGAGCAGGCCGGTCCGCGCGGGGTTGACGGCCTGGAGAAGGAGCGCGGGGATACTGGCAGCGTCCGGTGTGCTTCTGGCAAGGATTGCGCCCCGTATGGAGCTGGAGTCTTGATAAGTCCAGCTGGGACCATCGCCATGGGAGCCGACCTCGCGGTCTTGCGCGTCGAAGAGACGGGCAACGGGCGCGCGGAAGGTCCATTGAAAACCGGTGGCTGCCGCTTCGCAGCGATAGACCTGCGCTCCCCGGCCCTCAACGGTGAGGATGGCGTGCTGGGAGGCGGGCGGCGCGGTAGGGTCGGGTGCCTGCGCGGCGGCAAGCGTGGTAAGGAGTAAACACATGGGAGCGAGGAGGTGCATATAGATATCAGTTTATCTGGAATCCAGCTTCGTCAGATATAGAAGCGTTAGCTCTCTTTTAGAGGTTTGCGGGCGAAGTAGTAGAGGCTCAAGGCGAGCAGGGCGAACGCCAGGATGCTGATCCAATCATGATGGAACGGATTGTGTTCGGAGAAGCGCGGGATGGTGCGCTCCGTGGCGGCCTCGTAAAGCTTGACGCAGACGCCGAGCAAGCCGACGATGCCGCCGGCGGCGATCAGGCCCGAGGCATAGAGAGAGCCGGGGCTGATCTCAGAGTCCGTGCCCGCGCCGCCATGCTTGAGAGCGGCGCGGTCGACCATCCAGCGCATGACCCCGCCCACGAAGATGGCGAGGGTGGTGGCGATGGATAGGTACGCGCCGACGGCGAAGGTGAGCGAGCGGATGCCGAGGAGCTCGACGGCGATTACAAGGAAGACGCCGAGCAGCACCAGACCCCAGGGAAGTTTGCGCGTGAGAATGCCATTGATGACGGTGGCCATCAGGCGGCCTTGCGGGGCGGCGGCCTTCTCGGAGCCGATGCCTTGCACCCATTGAATCTCGATCTGGCCGGTGGCGGGATTGTAGAGGTATTTGCCATCTTCGAGGGTGGTCGAGCCGATCGCGTTGAGCAGGATGAGCCGGCGGGTGCCCGTGACCTCCTGCCTGGCCGCGCCTTTGGTGGAGAGAGCGATGTGGTCGCGCGAAAACGAGCCTTTATCCTGAACGCCATCCGGCAAGGTGACCAATGAGATTGGAATGGGCTTCGGGAGGCGTTGGAACTCTTCCAGACCGGTGTTCATGGCGTTGAGGGTGGCGCCGATCGAGAAGACGGAGATGACGACGCCGATCATGATGGCGAGCTGCTGCTTCCACGGCGTTGCGCCGATGAGATGACCGGTCTTGAGGTCCTGGGCGGTATCGCCCGCGTTGGAAGCGGCGATGCAGACGATGCCGCCGATGGTGATGGCGAGCGCGCCGAAGGCCGGGGCGGTCCAGCCGCGCACGAGGAAGATGGCGGAGGTCGCCATCAGGGTGGCGATGGTCATCCCCGAGACGGGCGAAGCCGAGCTGCCGACGATGCCCACGATGCGCGCACTCACCGTGACGAAGAGGAAGCCGAAGACCACCACCAGCAGCGAGGCGGCGATGTTGGCGAGCGGGCCGACCTGCGCTCCGGGGACAGGGTGAAACTGGAGAAAGAGGAACATCAGCAGAACGAGCAGGAGGGAGCCGCCCAGGACGACGGACATGGGCAGGTCATGCTCCGTGCGGGAGGGCTGCGTGGCGACGATGCTTCCTTTGTTCGCGCCCATGCTTCGGAGACCTTCGGCGAGTGCGCCCACAATGGTGGGGAGTGTGCGAACAAGGGTGATGAGCCCGGCGGTGGCCACGGCACCCGCGCCCATCGGCCGGACGTAGGTCTTCCAGAGATCCGACGGCGACATATCGTGGATGGGAACGGTGCCGGGATAGAGCGGCGCGGCCATGTGCGAGCCGAAAAAGTAAATAGCCGGCATCAGGACGAGCCAGGAGAAGACGCCGCCCGCGAGCATGACGGCGGCAACGCGGATACCGATGATGTAGCCGACGCCGAGGTACTCCGGCGTGACATCGGCCCGGATGGCCGCGCCTTTGAGGATGTGCTGCGCGCCGCCGAGATCGGGTTGGAAGTTCGGGGTGGAAGGCCAGAGGGCAAAGAGATTGTCGTTCTGAAAGAGGGTATAAAGCGCCCCCAGGCCGAGGCCGAGAAAGACGCGCGAAGCAAAGCTCCCGCCCCGCTCCCCCGCCATCAGCACGTCGGCGCAGGCAGTGCCTTCGGGATAGATCAGGGTTCCGTGCTCCTCGACGATAAGCTGGCGGCGAAGCGGGATCATGAAGAGGACGCCCAGCCAGCCGCCGAAGAGCGCGAGGGCGAAGATGCGGGTGCTTTCAAGATCGAAGCCGAGAAAGATGAGCGCAGGCAAGGTAAAGATGACACCCGACGCGATCGACTGGCCTGCGTTGCCGGTGGTCTGGACAATGTTATTTTCAAGAATGCTCGACCGGCCGAAGGCGCGGAGGATGGAGATCGACAGCACGGAGATCGGGATGCTGGCAGCCACGGTAAGCCCGGCGCGCAGCCCGACATAGACCGTGACCGCGCCGAAGAGGATGCCGAAGACTGCGCCGAGGATAAGGGCGCGCGCGGTGAACTCAGGACGAGTGACGGTAGCGGGAACGAAGGGTTGGAAGGCGGGTTTGGGAACGGCGGGTACGGCCATGGGGTCGATCTCCGGTGCGGGGCGATGCATCGGAGTGTACCAGTGGGACTACCAGTCGTTCTTCTGCTCCACCTTCGGCTGCTTGCCCCGCCTGCCGGCGAGTAGCCAGTCGAGCCTGGAGCGAATGTCCTTGTCGCGCGCTTCGCCTTCAATGCGCCCGATGACCTGGCCTTCGGAATCGAGGATGAGCGTGGCCGGCACCAGCGCACCGAGCTTTAGATCGGAGAGGGTGCGATCGGAAGCACCGGTCCAGATGGGTATCTGCAGGCCGCTTTTAAGGACCGCCGCGCCAATTTTGCCCTGCGTCTCCGGCGCGTCGAGCGCGATGGCCACAAAGCGGACCTCGCGCGAGGCGTAGCTTTCGCTGAGCTTCCGGAGGCGGGGCATCTCTTCGCGGCAGGGCCCGCACCAGGTCGCCCAGAAGTTGACGACCGCCGGGTGTCCGCGCAGCTCGGCCAGGGTGTGCGGGGTCCCGGCAAGATCGTAAAAGGCATCGCCTGGATGATCGGCCTGCGCGGCGGCTATCGTGGGGAGTGCCAGAACCAACATCCGTAAACCGCGTTTCATGCGTTTGAGGCCTCGCCGCCCAATCTACGCATTGCCGGCCCATGATGCTTCCATCGTTCGATGGAGAAGATTTCCACCCTCCAGACGATGTGCCTTCCGTAAGCGGGCTTGTAGATTGGGCGGGCTATGAAAAACAACTTACTTTTCCGCCTCTGTCTTACGGGCGTGCTGTCCGCGCTTTCGTCCGCCTCCACGCTCCATGCACAGGGGTGCCTCGCCGCCCACACCAGCAGTACGATCCAGAGTTGCATCACGTCGCCCGGGCAGGGCTACGCCGACGGCGCGTCTGACTTCCTGCGCCATCATCCCGTCATGGTGGAGGTGGATTGGCGATCGTTCAGCTCGTTCCGCCACTTTATCGGGACGGTCGAGCAGACGCAGCGCGCCGTGCTGAACACGCAGATCAAGAATCATCAGAACATCTATAATATCGCCGCCGACATGCAGCTTTCTCCGCGTTGGTCGGTGAGCGCCTTTGTTCCCGTCCTCCAGGGGACGCGTAACCAGAAGTACCCGCCCTATGGCGTTTACGACATCGCCGGCATGGGAGACATCATCGTCGGCGCGCAGGCCTGGGTACTGCGTCCGCCAGCCGAGAACGGAGGCAACATCGCCTTCAGCCTGGGCCTAAAGCTGCCGACTGGCCTGAGTAATGGCATGAGTACGGCGCGGCTGGCGAACGGCACGGTGCAAAAGGTAGTCGCCGACCAATCGCTACAGCCAGGCGATGGGACCTGGGGTTTTACCTTGGGGTCGCAGGCGTACAAGCAGCTGCCGCTTCACACCATCGGGTATTTCCAGGGCTCGTGGCTCTTCAACCCGGCGGATACGAACGGCGTGCCGACCTTCCGCGCCAGCCCATTGGAGGCGACGATGTCCGCGACCGATCAGTACCTGTTCCGCGCGGGGCTGTCGCGCCATGTCCCTCGACTGCGCGGACTGGCCGGTAGCTTCGGCGGCCGCATGGAAGGTATTCCGGTACGTGACGCCTTCGGCAAGAGCGATGGGTTCCGGCGTCCGGGCTACATCATCTCGATCGAACCGGCGCTTCAGTATCAGCGTCATCGCGATCTGATCTCGCTGGCCGCCCCCTGGGCCGTTCAGCGCAACCGGCGCGCCTCCGTAACCGACCTGGCCACCGGCAAACATGGGGACGCCGCTTTCGCCGATTATGCGATCGTCCTGAGCGCGGCGCATACCTTTTAATGTTTCGTGCAATGGACATTTCGCATAACGGCAGTGGCGTTCGGGCGCGTCTCGGCTTATACTTCGGCCAAGGCGCGGCCGGAACGGCCTGGAGCGCCCGCGAGTGAGGCTTGCCTTCAGCGAAAGCTCGATGGTTTATACGCTCGACCAGCACCCCGGAGTGGCCGCTCCTCCGCGTGGGATATTGACGCCCGGCCCTTGGCTGCAAAGCATGGTCGACGATCTCGTGGCTACGCTCTTCCCTTCGGACTGCCGGACATGTCATGTGCCGCTATTGCGCGCCGGGTTCTCGCCCGTGTGCGATGCCTGTGTGGCCCGCGTAGCTCCTCAAACTTCGACGCTCTGCCGTATCTGCGGGGAGGCGATCGGCATGGAGAGCGATCGCTTTGCCGGGCAGTATCCCGCCGAGGGAGTTCTTTGCACGGTTTGCCGCTTTGTACCGCCGCCGTTTGAGCGTGCAGTCGCTTACGGAGTCCATCAAGATGAACTCCGCGAGCTGATCCATTTATTGAAATACGACCGGGTGCGCGCGGTGGCCAAGCCGATGGGTGCCATGCTGACCGCGGCGATTATTTCGCTTGCACTGACCGGCGAGGTTCTCCTCGTGGCCGTCCCGCTCTTCGCGACCAGGCAGCGGCAGCGCGGCTTCAATCAATCCGTCTTGCTGGCGGACGAGGCTGCCGGCCTGCTGAAGAAGAGTAAGCCCGTGCTGCGCCTACGACCCAGGCACCGCCTGCTGCGCCGAATACGCGACACGGAGAGCCAGTTTGCGCTCAATCCGCATGGCCGTCGCGCCAATGTTCGCGGGGCCTTCGAGGTCAACGAGGCAATCCCGGTAGCCGGACGCACGGTGCTTCTGGTCGACGATGTCTTTACGACCGGCGCGACCTCTCGCGAGTGCGCCCGCGTGCTTCGCAAGGCAGGCGCGGCCAGAGTGTTTGTAGCCACCGTATCGCGTGCCCAGGACGAGAGCTTCGAACTCTGGGATGCCCATACCGACCCTGGCGAAATCCATACTTTTGGAGGAATGTAAACGATGCAATCGGCCAAGACACGCAAGGTAAAGCAGCGAACCAGCCAGCGGCCCCACGCGGCGCATACCCACAGCAGCGGCCGCGTGATGACGGAGTTGGATGTTCGCGTAGGCGTCTTCCGCCAGCCGGCCATGCAGACGCCGGTGCTGGTGCTGAACGCGAGCTACGAGCCGATCAACATCTGCGGAGCGCGCCGGGCGCTGGTACTGGTGTTGAAGGGCGTCGCGCGCACCGAAGAGGAGCAGGGTACGATTCTTCACGCCGCGCGTTTTCAGGTGGCGATGCCGTCCGTGATCCGGCTGCTCGATTACCGGCGCATTCCGCACCAGACGCGCGCGCTGAGCCGCAAAAACATCCTGCTGCGCGACCGGAACTGCTGCCAGTATTGCGGCATCATTCTGACGGCTGGGGAGTTGACCCTCGACCACGTTCTGCCCCGTTCGCGCGGTGGACTTTCCACCTGGGAGAATCTCGTCGCCTGCTGCCACGACTGCAATCGCCGCAAGGGCAACCAGCTGCTGCATGAGTTGACGGACATGAAGCTTCAGCGCGAGCCTCGCCCGTTTTCGCTCCACACCTCGCGGCACATTATGCGGATGATCGGCTCGGCCGACCCCAGCTGGCGGCGGTATCTTTACTTTGAGAACGACGCGCAGACCGCCGCTTAGACCGCCGCTTAGACCGCCGCTTAGGCGCTTACCCCGGCAGCGTGTACTCCCCGCGCGCTTTCTCCCCCGCGCGCTTGCGCCACACCACTTTCACCCGCCGTCGCCAGCGCTCGTCGAGTGCCAGCAGCGTCCAGTCCACGCGCGGCGAAAGGTACTTCAGCACTACTTCCGTAGCGGGATGGATTCGCAGCGCGGGTGCGGCCAGGTACAAACGGGGAGCCTCGGGCGAGAGCACCAGGCCGCCAAAGTAGCCCAGCCGCTGGAACTCGCCCAGGCCCGTCGCTGGATCGGGGTTCTGAAGATGGTGCCAGCGCACACGCACCCAATAATCCAATCCCTGGAGGGCGAGATGCAGGTCCTCCCCGGCTTTGAGCTCGATGACCGCCAGCCGTCCATCGGTGCTCACCGCAAGCAGGTCGAGCATACCCCGGTCCGCCGCCGCGAAGGCCGGGACCTGCGTGTAGACGTGCGCCGGGTCGAGATGCGTATCGAGCGGCTCCAGGTTGCGGCGAAGGACGCTCTCGAGCCATCGCTCCGGCTGCATGCGGAAGAGCGGATCGCGCTGTTCGCCATCCAGGTGCCGCCGCGCAAAGAGCCTTGCCGTCATCTCTCGCAGTTCGCCCTCGTTCTCGTGCGTCAACGGGGTCTCGTTGGCTCCCGAGCCAAAGGTGACTTCGAGCGAGCGGTTGAAGGATTGCGCCGTGACGGCCATCCGCACCCGCGCGAACTCCAGCCCGTGCAGCAGGAAGCCCAGCTCCGTTCCGCTGCGGAGCCGCTGCTCGACCTCATGATGGGCCTCCCGCGGGACGAGCGCCATCACCCGCGCCGCTGCCTCCGCAAATCGTTCGCGTCCGGCAGCTTCGTTCGGCGCGCGCACCAGCCGTGTAGCCAGGTTGCCGTGGTCGGCGGCGTCGCGTTCTTCCATCTCTTCGGAGCGCTCATCGAGCTCCCACAGCTCCCATTTGGCCGCCTCGGCGTTCAGCCACGCCAGGCGCGAGACGCTAAGCGTTCCCATGCCGCGCGGCACGATCGCGCGCAGACCCTGGAAGAGCCGCCTTCCCCCCGCCCGCTCCCGGCAGTCATGCAGCCAGAGGATGCCGAGCGTCAGGATGCCATCGACCGTCGCCTGCGTCTCTTCCTCATTGACGGCGATGACCGCCCACGCCTGGTTTCCCTTCACCAGCACGCCCCGCGCATAGGCCGGGCCGAAGCTCTTCTCGAGATCCATGGCGGTGCGAAAACTTTCCGCCTTCCACTCCGGAAAGCTCCGCGGCAGCACCCGCTCGAGCGTCTTCAAGTAGCGCACCCGCGTCGCCTCGCGAGTGGAAGGCGTGCGACGGTCGCGATCGGGCGCGAACTCCAGGGTCTGCGGCTTGGCCTGGCCGAAGCGATGTGTGCTCAACCGCAATACACCGTTTCGCAGGGCCGTCGCGCTGACCCGGCGGACGAGATTGCGCTCCTCGCTCCAAAGATGCAGGGAGCACCGGCCATGTTCCGTGCTTAGCGTGTACTTGGCTTCCTCCATGGCGAAGATCGCCTTGCCGTCCTCCAATACGATCGCCTTCGGGTGCTCCGCTAGGAAATTTTCCAGCGCCCGCGCCACGGACTCCGGTGGCTCGACGAGTTCCGCTGAGAAAACACTGGGTGGCGGCATGGTCTGGATGCTAGCTGTCCGCGCCGCTTTTCACAACCTCCGCGCTATAACGCCAGATGAAAATGAAAGCTCGCTATGCGCATACCTTCGCGGAAGTAGAACGCATGGGCACCGGTACGTTGCGTTCCCGAGTCCAGTGAAAAGCCGGCACATCCCGCGAGCCGCGCATAGTCGATGAGCCATCGCAGCATCGTCTCGCCATGTCCTTGCGACCGGTGCGCGGCGTCCGTCACAAGGTCATCGACATAGAGCGTCCGTCCGCTATGGAGCATTCCGTGGACGCGAAAACCAGCGACCGTCATGACCGCGCCCTCATGCTCCAGATAGGCCAGCCGGTAGCCCTCCGCCTGCTGCGCGTGGATCGTCGCGGCAAACTCCGCCGCCGCCAGCGAGGGACGAAGCTGCGTCATTATAGGGAAGCAGCGGGCGATCGCCGTTACATCCTCGGCCAGAACGATCACCAGCCCTCGGCCAGCCGCAGGTGTGTGACGTGCGCCAGGTGGTGCCGGGAGTGCCACGCATAGAGCATCGTCGCCACGCCGAGCGGCGTGCGCCCGTTGACCGGATGCGTGTAGCCGCGCTTCAACTGCTCCTCCGTCAGCGAGAACAGCAGCATGACCCAGCGGGCATGAAGTGCCTCGATCAGTTCGAGCGACCAGGCCACGGGAGCCATGGAGTCGTGCAGCTCCGCCCACGCTTTTTCGTTATAGACGCTGATGACGGGCCAGTCTTCGGTGAGCGCCAGGCGCATGCGTACAAACGCATTCATATGGCTATCGGCAATATGGTGGACGAGCTGCTGCACGGTCCATCCGCCGGGACGATAAGGGTGCATCAGCCGGTCAGGGTCGAGTCCTTCCACCGCGTTTCGAAGCTGTCCGGGCAGCCCCGCGATGGCCATGACGGCGTCCTTCAGCTCGGCGGCCGAGACGGTTTCGGGCCTCGAAAACTTTCCTATCGGATAACGTAAGTCGCTCTCCACAAAGCTCCTCGTCCGGCGCGCTTCATGCGAGCCGGACCTTGCCTGAAGTATCTTTTCAAGCAAGGTAGCACAGCTCACCCTATATTCTAGTGTTGCGATGAAAAAGCTTTGTTACATTCTGCTCGCATGGACCCTGGCCGCAACGGTGACGGCACAGACCGCGCCGCGAACCTACATCGGCGTCGACAGCAATGAGTACCCCGGTAAGGACGCCTTGGTTTCGCTGCGGCGGCACTTCGACTTCCTTGGCTACTGGCTCACCAATCCGCCCGGAACCCATCGCAACGAGTGGCTCGGCAAGCGGGACGAGGTCCTGCGCTCTAGCTTCGGATTTCTCGTGCTCGCGAACGGTAAGCTCGATAAGGAGATCAAGGCCGCCCATGTTCCGCCCGGTATGCTGGGCAACCAGGATGGCAAGGCCGCCGTTGCCGCAGCCTTGCGCGAGCACTTTCCAGCCCACGCGATCCTTTTTCTCGACCAGGAAGAGGGCGGACGGATGCTGCCCGAACAGATGAGCTATCTGCTCGGTTGGACTGAAGCGGTCGCGAGCTCGGGTTTTCGTCCGGGTATCTATATAAGTGGTCAGCCCGTGCCGGACGGACCCGGTCATACGATCACGACCGCGCAGAATGTTCGCGACGAGGTCACCGGCCGCCACCTGCACGAGGTGGCTATGTGGGTCTATCAGGACGCCTGTCCGCCAGCGCCCGGGTGCACGTTCCAACCGCCCGCGCTCTCCGCCAGCGGCACACCCGGAGCGATCGCCTGGCAATACGCGCAATCTCCGCGGCGTCCGGCGAACACTGCCTCCTGCGCCAGGACCTACGCACCGGACGGCAACTGCTACGCGGGAGAGCCGCCCTCGGGTAAAGTCACCTACGATCTTAGCGTGGCTAACTCGTCCGACCCGTCGCAAGGCCGCTAAACCCGGCTTCATTTGCCGCGAATCTCCGCAAAGCCTAGAATCGGAAGAGATGACCCTCCCCCAAGCAGACCACAAGCTCTACTTCATAGAAAAACTCGGCTTGTCGGAACGCCTCATGGAGCGCTGCCTTGGCGAAGCCCTCTCCGCCGGGGGCGACTATGCCGACCTCTACTTCGAGTCTGTCACTTCTACCTCGCTCGGCATCGACGAGTCGCTCGTCAAATCCGCTTCACAAGGCATCAGCATCGGCTGCGGCATCCGTGTCGTCGCGGGTGAGCGCACCGGTTACGCATACACCGACGACCTCTCGTCCGATCGGCTGCTTAAAGCCGCTCGCACCGCCGCGCTGATCGCCAGCGGTCCCGCGAAGCAGCAGATGTCCGGCTTTCGCCACACCCCCCATGACGTCCCGGCGCCTTCGCTCTACCCTGTCGCCGGGGCCACCGCCGATGCGGAGATCGCCGCGAAGCTGCACCTGATGCAGCGCGCCGACCAAGCCGCCCGCGCCTACGACTCCCGCATTACTCAGGTCCGCGTCGGCTTCAGCGATGAGCTGCGCCGCATTCTCGTGGCCGCGTCCGATGGTACCTTCGCCTCCGACACCCAGCCGCTTGCCCGCCTCAATGTCTTCGTCATCGCGAAGGACGGGGTCAACACGGCGCGCGGTACGTCAGGTGGCGGCGGACGGGTCACCCTCGACTTCTTCGAAGCGGAAAAAAGTCCGGAGCACTTCGCCCGCGAAGCAGCCCGCACCGCCATCCTGCAACTCGGCGCGGTCGACGCTCCAGCCGGCGAGATGCCCGTCGTGCTCGGCCCCGGCTGGCCCGGCGTTCTGCTGCATGAAGCCGTCGGGCATGGGCTAGAAGCCGATTTCAATCGTAAGAAGACCTCCGCCTTCGCCGGGTTGATTGGACAGCAGGTCGCGAGCACGAAGGTTACCGTCGTCGATAACGGCCTGATGCCCAATCGCCGCGGCTCCATCAATATGGATGATGAAGGCCACCCGACGCAGGAGACCGTGCTGATCGAGAACGGCATCCTCAGGGGCTTTTTGTCGGACAAGCTGAACTCGCGCCTGATGGGCATGCCGAACACCGGCTCCGGTCGCCGCGAAAGCTATCACCATATTCCCATGCCGCGCATGACGAATACCTACATGCTCAACGGCGACGACCAGCCCGAGGACATCATCAGGTCCGTCCAGCGCGGCCTCTACGCCGTCAACTTCGGCGGTGGCCAGGTGGACATCACCAACGGCAAGTTCGTCTTCTCGGCGTCGGAGGCCTATCTGATCGAGGACGGCAAGGTGACTCGTCCGGTCAAGGGCGCAACCCTCATCGGCAACGGTCCCGAAGCTCTTAAATACGTGTCGATGGTAGGTAACGATCTCGCGCTCGATGAAGGCATCGGCACCTGCGGCAAGGCCGGACAAAGTGTTCCGGTCGGCGTCGGCATGCCAACAGTAAAGCTCGACCGCATGACGGTCGGGGGAACAGGACGATAATGGCACCCGAACGTGAAAAGATGTATGAGTGTGAAGTGCGCCGCCGCCGCTTGAAAGAGGGCGGAGGCTATGAGCCGTATTGGAAGATCAAGAAGGTCGCCGTCGCCCTCGTGGATGCCGACACTGAGTTTCGCTGCAAAGACTGCCATGGAGCGGTCAAGCTGCTTGGCCGCAACGGCAAGGCCGAGACCGTCGCCTATGCCGAGCACAAGCTTCCCGCCGATTCGGAATACTGCGCTGGTGGAATGCTCTTCAAGAAAGCTGCCGACGGGCGCGAAGCCAGACTCTCAGAGCATCCTGTCGAGTAATCGAACCCGCCCTCCGCGCTGAAAAGAAGCACCCACGCCCCATTCGAGTTCTATGCTCTTCGAGGTAATCCCATGCCGGCAGCCGAACGCGAAATGATCCACGAGTGCCAGGTGAAACGCCGCCGCGTCCGCGCCACCGGCGGCTACGAGCCGTTCTGGAAGCTGAAGACCGTAGCCGACGCGCTCGCCGATAGCGATACCGAGTTCCGCTGCAAGGACTGCTACGGTGCCGTCAAGCTGAACGTCCGCACCGCCGCCGACGAGGCCACGCGTCACATGAAGCACAAGGTCAAATCCGACTCCGAGTTCTGCCCCAGCGGCTTGCATTTTCAACAAGCCACCGACGGCCGCGCGCCCAGGCTCTCCGCCACACCGGTGCGGTGAGAACAGTTGCAGGTGACCTTGAACACTCGAGGTGCAATCTATGAATGCGAAGTGCAATCCGTAAGCTGGTCGTAAAGGGCGAGTACGCGAAGGCATGGAAGTTGAAGAGCGTCGTCGAGGCAATTGCAAACAAAGATCATGTCCTCCGTTGCAAGGACTGTCACGGAGGCATCCGACTGCACGACAGAAACATTGAGCACGGACCGAAGCCACATGCTGAACATCTGGTACGTGAGGACTCTGAGTATTGTCTGGCGGGTCATTATTTTAGAAGAGCAAAGATGGTAGAGCCCCGCGCCTTTCCGGTTCGCCCGTCGAGTAGTACCTACTCAACTTCGTTTAGTCCTGACACCCTTTTGCTACGATGAAGTCAGTCCTGAAGGCCACAATGATCCAGCTTGATCTATCCCCCGAAGTCGAACGGCAGGTTATTGAAGCCGCTGTTGCCCGCAGCTTGGAACCAACGGCATACGTTAGCCAATTGGTCACCAATTCCGTCGCCCATGCCATGCGAAAGCGCCCGTCTCCCCAAGAGTTCCGCGCCGCCCTCGACCGAATGGCCGAGCTTGGAAAAGATGCGCCTACCTTGTCAGAATATGCGCTTACCCGTGAATCTTTCTATGAGGATCACGATTGATCGTGGCTCCGCGCTATCTCGTCGACACCAATATCCTCTTGCGCATGGCGTACCCCGCCCTCGTTCAGCACTCCTTATGTCAAGATACCGTCGCCCGGCTAGTCTACAGCGACACAAGCCTCTTCTTCTGTTTACAGAATGCCGCAGAGTTCTGGAATGTCTCCACACGGCCCGAGCGCAATATTGGCCTAGGTCTTCCTCAACATGTGGTGAGGCAGGAACGGTTATGAAGTCGAGCAATACATCAACTTCCAGACACCGAGCCCGTCTACCACATGTGGCGAAGTCTGGTTGAAACCCACGAGGTTCGCGGTGTGCAAGTCCCCGATGCCCGACTTGCCGCCGCCATGCTCGTCCATAGTGTCCCGCACATCCTCGCCTTAAACACCGCCGACTTCGCCCGCTTTCCCGGCTTCACCGCCGTTCGCCCTCAAGAGGTCTAGCTCTATGTCCACCGCCATTCTCTACACCACCGACCTCCACCAACTCGCCGCCGATGTCCTCGCTAAAGCTCTTCGCGCCGGTGCCTCCGACGCAGAAGCCGTCCTCTACGAAGGCAATGATTTTGAGGCGCGCGTCCGCTTCGGCGAGGTTGAAATGCTCAAGGAGTCCACCTCGCGCGCCATCGGCCTACGCGTATTTCTAGCTTCTGGACATGCCCAACGCACCGCCAGCACCTCCTCTTCAGACCTCTCGCCCGACTCGCTCGAACGCCTCGTCAGCGGTGCCATCACGCTGGCCAAGATCACCAGCGAAGATCCTTTCGCCGGTCTGCCGGAACCCGACGCCTTCGGCAAGCTCGATACCGACCTTGCTCTTTACTTCGACGACGTGCCCGCTCAGCCGCCCGCCGAACGCATCGAGATCGCCCGCCGCGTCGAGGCCGCCGCCCTTGCCTTCGACACCCGCATCCAGAACTCAAAGGGCGGCGACTTCGACACCTCCACCTCGCACAAAATCCTCGTTAATTCCCGCGGCTTCTCCGGCGAAACCCGCCGCTCCTACTGCGGCTTCTCCGCCTCGCCCATCGCGCAGGACGCCGCCGGAGCCATGCAGGGCAACTACTGGTACTCCTCCGCCCGCACCACGCGGCTCCTCGAAGATCCCGAAGCCGTCGGACAAATCGCCGCCCAGCGTGCCCTTCGCCGCCTCGGCGCGCGCCAGGTGCCCACGCAGCGCGCCCCGGTCGTCTTCTCGCCCGAGATCGCCCGGTCCATCATCGGCAACATCTTCGACGCCGCCAACGGCGACAGCATCTACCGCCACGCCTCCTTCTTCGCCGGGATGCTCGGCGAGCGCGTCGCCGGGGAAAATATCACCGTGGTCAACGACGGCACCCTTGTCTTCGAGCGGGACGGCATTCGTTATGGCGGCTTCGGCACCGCCGCCTTCGATGGCGAAGGCCTCCCCACGCGCCGCACCGTCGTCGTCGAAGACGGGATCCTCAAAAACTATGTGATGAACACCTACACGGCCCGCAAACTCGGCATGGCCTCCACCGGCAACGCCTCGCGCGGCCTCGCCGGCAACCCCGGTATCGGCGCGGGCAACTTCTTCCTCCAACCCGGCACGATCACCCCTGAAGCCCTCGTCGCGGACGTAAAATCCGGCCTCTACGTCACCGAAACCATGGGCTTCGGCGTCAATCTCGTGACTGGCGACTACTCCCAGGGCGCTGTCGGCCTCTGGATCGAAAACGGCGAACTCGCCTATCCAGTCGAAGAGATCACTATCGCCGGCAACCTCAAAGACATGTACCGCAACATCTCCGCCATTGCCAACGACCTGGTCTTCCGCAGCGCCAGTGCCTCTCCCACCATACGCATAGAGGGCATGACGATCGCCGGTTCATAGTTGTATTTCTGTCGAATCTCTCCACGTCGGTCACTCCGCGGCTAAAGAACGAGTCAAAGACGGAAGAGTTTAAGCCTTATCGGAGACAGTTTTTTTCGTGGGCGATTTCTTCGCGAGGGCCTTCTCCTTCGTAGCATGGTACTTTTCAAGTAACTCCCTGCCCTTTTCAGCCAGCTTCTTCGCCTCGTCCTCCGTCTTCGGCACGGGCTCGCCCCACGCATGGGCGCTCAACGCCAGCCGCGTCGGTTCGCCATCCTTGATCATCGGCCCGCGCGGATGGGTGAAATGCCGCGTCAGGAACGATCCCTTGCGCTTCATCTTCTCCGGAGTATCCGCCGCGCCCGTCACGCCCGGTTTCAGGTGCGATCCATCACGCTCGTTGAAAAACTTCCGTCCCTCCGCCGTCAACCCGCCTTGAGGGTCTTTCGCCTTCGCGGGCACTCCCGACGTCTTCTTAATTGCTTTCTTCACTGGCGTCTTCTTCGCCGCCGACTTCTTCGCTGTCGTCATTCGTACACTCCTTCTCGCCTAGGAGTCCGCTTTGAGGAAAAAAGTTGACTGGCAATCCTATCCGAGCCGGTGCGGTGCCGTGTAGCCGATCGATTACTCCGGTTGAGCCGCGAGGGGCACCGACGCCACTTCGGCGGTACCTATACGTAAGCCGGGATCGTCCGCGACCACCACCCGATGCCGGACCGCACCTGGAACATCGCGCACTGGCAAGCGATAGACTAGCTCCGACTTGCGGTCAGCGTCCGTGCGCGCGATCGTCACCCGCCATTGCTGCGATCCAGCCGGTTTATCCTTCGCTGTATACCCCGCCAACGCGATGCTTTGGGTGACACGCGTCGCTTTTTCGTCTCCTCGCCATTCCACTCCGTTCGCGGAGACCCGCACCTCGAGTACGTGCCCCGTCCTGCTCGGCACCAATGTTCCCGTGACCTGGAGACCGTGGTAAGGCAGCGGATTGTCAAGCGCGGAGGTAAGCTGGGCCCGGCGGACCTCTTCCGTGGGTGGTTTCGTTTCGTCCGTCGCGTAGTAGCCCTCGCGCGTTCTGGCGAAGAGGTCCAGCCGCCGCATGCGAACCGAAAGAGTGCGGAACTCGCCGTTGAAGTTCCCATTAGAAGGCTTGTAGGCGAAACTATAGACGTTGCTGCCATCCTCCACAGCCCGCGCCAGAGGCAGATCGATAAAGTTCTGATTGGCAAAGGCGCGGCCGCCCGTGCGTGCATCGATGTTCCCCAGCAGATCCTGCGTTACCGCTTGGTTGCTGGTCATATGGTCCTGTTGCGCGGCAATCTGATCGCCATCGCTCACCCCGCCGCCACCCTCCCGCAGAAAGCTTCCCGCGGCACCCGCCGGTGTACCGGGTTGCCGGTGATCGGGCAGTGAATCGATAATCTGGACGCCGCTCGAATCGATCGTGTAGATCGTCATGCGTGCATTTAGGTACAGATTCGATGCATGGCGCATCACCTCTTCATAGGAGAACTGGATTTCGCCGCTGCTCCCGATCAGCGAAAGCGTTGGAAAGCCGCTCGTGATCCATAACAGGTTGACGTGGTCTTGCGAACCGGACAAGGCATGGGCGATCGTCTCGATTACGCCGACACTGCGCTGGAGACTTTCGAGCGCCCTCTCCTGGTCTACGAAATTATCCGCGGGAGAGAGCGGCATCACGGCAGGCATCGCCCGAACGGCGGCGGCTAGCTTGCCCGTATCATCCGTAAAATCCTGCACGAGCGTCGTTCGGGTCGGCGACATGGTCATCAACGCGAAGCTACGCCCCAGCGCGCTGTCGCTTTCAAAGTACTTCGCCAGCCGCTCTCGAGCGCGCGCCAAGTCCAGAAAACGTACATTCGCCTCATCCAGCAGGATCAGATTGCGTGTGCGCGGAGCCTCCCTTGTGCCGGTCTCGCCCGTCGGTCCACTCAGCAAATGCGCCGCCTGCGGCTGCTTATCTTCCTTGATGATGAAGTCGTCTTCCTTCAAATTCCGCACGGGACGCCCTGAACGATCCACCACTACAATATCGAGCACGACATTGCGGGTCGTTGTACGCAGCATGAGACTCGCCGGCTCATCCGTCGCCGTAATTTGGGGAATCGTGCTCGATTGCTGCGTCGGCGCGTCTACCGGGCAAATCAATAGAAGCATCAGGAGACAAAAGCGCATGAGGTCTCTCGCGAATACGACCCTCATTAGACCTGTTCCTCCCTTGGAACGTCAATTTAGAACGTCAACGCGGATAGGCTTATCGACGCAAGACAACGAAGTTTGCCGAAGGGCTGTTCTGCGCGGGCTAAAATCATCCGCATGGACGATACGCACTCCACACGCCGCCGCTTCCTCGCACAAACTTCCGCTGCCCTCATCGCGACCGCCGTCGCTTCTTCCGTGGCAGAGTCCCAAGCCCCCAGCGCTCCACCGGGGGCACCGCCAGCCTTCGGGACTTCGCCCGCTACCGGCCCGGTCGTCACAGCGGCCACCTTCGCCGAGGCGGAGAAGCTCGTTCAGGTTGAACTTACCGCGGCGGACCGCGCCGAAGCGGCGGGAAACTGGCGCGTTTCCATGGCTCCACTGTACGAGCGTCGTACCGGCCCGCGCAAGGTCGTCATCGAGGATTCGATTGCTCCATGGTCGCGCTGGGATTGTGCACTCCCCGGCACACAGCCGGGCCCGGCGCATGATCGCTTCGTTCGCAGCACAGCCCCGGCACTAGCTCTGCCCAAGGACGATGCGAGTCTCGCCTTTGCTCCTGTCTCCCATTTATCCCGCTGGATCGAGGCGCGCCAGATTACCTCCGAGCGCCTTACCCTGCTCTACCTCGACCGCATCGCTCGCTATAATGCCACTTTGCGCTGCGTTATCACGCCTACCCGCGACCATGCTCTCGCTCAAGCCCGTAGGGCCGACGCTGAAATCGCCGCCGGGCACTATCGGGGCCCGCTGCACGGCATCCCTTGGGGTGCCAAAGATCTGCTCGACACCGCCGGCATCCCCACCACCTACGGTGCCGAGCCATTTCGCGACCGTGTTCCGGCCGCCGACGCCGCCGTGGTTAAGCTACTCGACGCCGCCGGTGCCGTCCTCATCGCGAAGCTCTCAATGGGCGCGCTCGCCCTCAACGATATCTGGTTCGGCGGTCAAACCATGAATCCCTGGCTACTCGAAGAAGGGTCGTCCGGCTCGAGCGCCGGTCCAGGCTCCGCCACTGCCGCCGGGTTGGTTGGCTTCTCCATCGGCTCCGAGACAGGCGGCAGCATCGTCAGCCCGTCCATGCGATGCGGCGTCACCGGCCTGCGTCCCACCTATGGCCGCGTCCCCCGCACCGGGGCGATGACGCTCTGCTGGTCGCTCGACAAACTCGGCCCCATGGCGCGTTCGGTCGAAGACACCCTGCTCGTCCTCCAGGCCATCTGCGCCACAGATCCCGGCGATGTGTCGAGCGTCTCCAGCAAGCTGGACTTCGACGCCACGGCTCCCGTCACCGGCCTTCGCGTCGGCTACTTTCCCCAATGGATGAAGGAGCCGCCCGCGATCGATGTCGACCGCGCCGCCCTTGCCACCGTCGCTAAAATCGGTATGGTGCTAGTCGAAGTCACCCTTCCTAATTGGCCTTACGACTCGCTCGATATCATCCTCTTCGCCGAAGCAGCCGCCGCTTTTGAAGAGCTGACCCTTTCGCACAAAGTCGATCAGCTCAAGATGCAGGTTCCCGACGCGTGGCCCAACAGCTTCCGCCAGGCGCGCTTCCTCTCCGCGGTCGACTTTGTCCAGGCCGACCGCCTTCGCCGCAAGGTTGCGCTGGAGATGGCTCGCGTGATGGCCGAGGTAGACCTGCTGCTGGTGCCGTCGTTGCGCGACGAGATGCTGACCCTTACCAACTTTACCGGCCATCCCTCGCTTACCTTCCGCGCCGGTTTCGTCGAGGTCGCCGAGGCTCGCAGCGACTGGGCGCCTGCCCCGGCGCATCCTCTGCCGAAGTTCTCCCCGCCACGCCGCGTCCCCCACGGTGTCACGCTCCTCGGCCGCCTGTTTGGCGCAGGCTTGACGGCCCGCG
>CAXTRY010000006.1:46161-67810 GCA_964246805.1 uncultured Acidobacteriaceae bacterium | reverse complement strand
GCGAACAGGAAGCCCTGCGCGACAACCGCACCCGCGCCCGCCTCAAGTACCTCTTTATGCGCCACGGCTGGACCGCCGAGTCCTTCCTCGCCGCCCTCGAAGCCAAACTCGGCTACAAACTGGACCCGGAAATCCTGACGCCCGAACACCTACCCGACGACATCTACCGCGATCACGTCGGCGTCACTCCCCAGGCACAGCCCGGCCTCTCCGCCGTCGGTGCCTCCGTCCTCCGCGGCCGCCTCACCGGCGAACAGCTCGAGCAGCTCGCCGACCTCGCCGACCGTCACGGCAATGGCCAGCTCCGCGCCACTATCATGCAGAACATCGTTCTCGTCAACATCCGCAACGAGAACGTCGCCGCCCTCATCGAAGACCTCAAGCGCATCGACCTCCACGTCGAGGCCTCCGCCTTCTGGCGCGGCACCATCGCCTGCACCGGCACCGAGTTCTGCAAGCTCGCCATCGCCGAAACCAAGGCTTTCTCCAAGTGGCTCGTCTCCGAGATGGAAGACCGCCTCCCCGCCTTCGACCAGCAGATCAAGCTCCACGTCACCGGCTGCACCAACTCCTGCGGCCAGCATTGGATCGCCGACATCGGCCTCGAAGGCAAAAAGCTCAAGCAAAACGGCGTCATCACCGACGCCTTCTACTTTTGCGTCGGCGGAGCCGTCGGCAAACACGCCGCCCCCGCTCGCCCCCTCGGCTACCGGGCCGCCGCCGCCGATGTCCCCGACGCCATCGCCCGGATGCTCTCCGCCTATCTCGCCACCCGCACCCCCGGCGAGGACCTCCGCGCCTGGTTCACCCGCACCCCCGACGACCAGCTCCGCGCCCAGCTCGCCGGCACCCCTGTCCCCCCAGTCGAACGCGACCTCGCCCCCGCCGGAGGCCACCACGCCGTGGACGCGTAGCCTAACTCTTGGGCGGCGAACGGCTACCCTGAGCACGCTTGTCTAAGCTATGATGACTACGAGCTTCGGAGAGCGTCCTTGCCGCCAGCCGCCCGCATCACCGATCTGCACACCTGCCCCGCAATGACGGGTCCCGTGCCGCACGTCGGCGGGCCGATCATCCCTCCGGGCAGCGCTCCGACCGTCCTCATCAACGGGCTTCCAGCGGCTACAGTCGGGACTATGGCCACCTGCGTCGGGCCGCCCGACATGATCGTCACAGGCTCCGCGACCGTCTTCATCAATGGGATGCCCGCTGCCCGTATGGGTGACCAGACCGCGCACGGTGGCGTTATCGTCCTGGGTTCACCCAATGTCATCATTGGCGACGCGGGCAGCGGCGCGTCCGGCTCAGCCGGCTTCGGTGCAATCGTAAGCGGAGCGGCGGCAACAGGCACCGGCCTCTCTTCCGAAATAGCTTCCAAGCTCTCCAAGCATCATCACAACCATAAACAGAATTTAGCTCAGTGGCGAGCCAAGCATAAACATGCGATTGAAGAGGCCCTCAGGAACCAACATAAATTGCTCGAGATGCGTAAAGCGGCTTTAGCGAAGTGGGATAAAGAAACACGAGCGGATGTCAAGAAGTGGTTTGGTTCAGACGATAATGCTACTCGAAATACGTTACAGACACGCGTTGACCGCGAAATAGCGTTAAACGAGAAAATGACCATCGATAATTTCCGACCGGCCGACCCTCCGGAACCCGGAACATTTGCCTATGTGCATCCTGGCGATGCGCAGCACACCATTTATCTGGATCAAGCATTTCAAGATGCGCCTCAACTCGGTACGACTCCAAAGCTGGAACACTAGCGCATGAAATGTCGCATTTTACTGATATTGGCGCGACAAAGGATACAGCCTATGGACAAACTAAAGCACTCGCGCTGGCGAACAGCAATCCTGGCGCTGCTCTCAGCAACGCGGACAGTTTCGAGTACTTCATTGAGAGCGCGAAATAACTTGCTTCTGCTTGCTTTGAGCGTCACAACGGCCTGCTTTTTGTCATCACAATCATCGAAGTCAGCTACACAAGTGAGAGGTCGGGGAGACATGATGTCGCAGTTAGTGAAACACGATGTGGAACTTGCGGGCTCAAGGGTCCTCGTCCACATTACAGCAACCAATCCGTCTCATGAACACGCTCTCTTCTTGGAAAAGAAGAAAATCCTGGCCTTGCCACCCGTGCGCATCGACTTGTTCCATGTTTCGTGTGAAGGTTTGGAAATACCGTACATTGGTCCTCTAGCTAAGACCAAAGCTCCAGGCCGTGATGACTTCTTTCGCGTCAATCCGGCCTCAGAAATCAAAGGATACGCCGACATCACTGACCTTTACGCGTTCCGGCCCGGCGATCACACCTACACGATCACATATGACAGCTTTCACGGCGACCCCAACGATGAAGCAAAGCTTCTTGAGATAACTTCGCCGCCTACTAACTTTAGATTGCATATATAATACGTTTGCAAATATAACGTCTGTTTATGTAGAGAAATCATGGTCAGTATGTTCTATATCAGAGGTCTATTTGCGTTTCTGCTGCGCATCGACAGTGAAGTGCCGCGTTCCCTTCGGCCCTAATCACCGCCGCACCACCTTCACCAGCTTCCCGCGGTCGAATCCCTCCGCTGCGGCCTTGCCTTCCACCTCGGCAAGCGTCTCCGGCGGCATCGTCTCCGTCCGTGAAAGCACCCAAAGCGTCTTGTGGTTCGGGCTGCCGACCAGCATCCACCCGTACTCCGGTCCGGCCGCCAGCACCCAGTATTTGTCCGAGAACGGCCACAGATAACTCACCTTCAGCTTGCCGTCACCCGCCTTATCCGCAACTTTGCCCGAGGCGTTGTGCGCGTCTACGTTGTTGCCCTTCGTCTGGCACGAAGTCACCATCTGGAAGCGGCCTGCCTTCTCCCCCGCCGCGTAGAGCACCAACGTGCCGCCGACGCACTGCTTCTCGCGTTTGTCCGGCAGCCGCTCAATCTGGTACCACGACCCCATCATCTTTCCCAGATCGAGCTGCGGCACCGCCGTTACCGTCTGCGCCCTCGCCATCCGCAACAAACACCCCGCCACCAATCCAAGAGCCAGCTTCCGCATCCCGCCTCCATCTCTCCTTTGTACGATGCGGCGAACAGTGAAGAGAGAACATCGTCCCGCGCCCACCCGGTATCATCCAATCAGCATGGACCTGTTTCCCATCTTCCTCAAGCTCACCGCGCGTCCCTGCCTCGTTATCGGCGCGGGCAACCTGGCCGAGTCCAAAATCGAATCCCTCCGCGCCGCACACGCCGCCGTCACCGTCATCGCGCCCGACGCCAGCCCGCGCATCATCGACCTCGCCGCCGGGGGCGAGATCGTCTGGCACCAGCGCCCCTACGCCTCCGGAGACATCGCGCCCGGCACCTTCCTCGTCGTCACCGCCACCGATGTCGGGGCCGTCAACCGCGCCGTCTACCTCGAAGCGCAGTCTAAGAACATTCTCTGCAACGCGGTCGACGACCCGCCCTTCTGCGACTACTACTTTCCCTCCGTCGTGCGGCGCGGCGACCTCCAAATCGCCATTTCGACCGCAGGCGCAAGCCCCGCGCTCGCCCAGCGGCTCCGTAAGGAGATCAACGCGCAGCTTCCGCTCGATGCCGGCGACTGGCTCACCGACCTCGGTAACCTCCGCCGCGAGGTCACCCAGATCGAGCCCCTGAGCGAGGCCCGCAAGATGCTGCTGCACGAGCTCGCCACCCGAGAAGTCTGCGGCTATGACGGCTGCCCCTCCCGCGTCCTCGCCCGCCAACACGCCCGCACCAACCCCATGCCCCATCCGAAGCGTGACGTCGAGTGAACACCGGAGCCGAAGCCGGTCACGTCTATTTGGTGGGCGCGGGACCCGGCGACCCCAGCCTCCTCACCCTCCGCGCCGCCGACCTCCTCCGCACCGCCGACGTCATCCTTCCCGACGACCTCGTCTCCGAGGAGGTCGTCGCTCTCGCCAGCCCCACCGCGCTGATCGTCCCCGTCGGCAAACGCTGCGGCCAGCCCCGCATTACTCAGGCCGGCATCCATGAGCTCATGCTCCACCACGCGGGCGCGGGCGCGTCCGTCCTTCGCCTCAAATCCGGCGACCCCCTCGTCTTCGGCCGCGCCGCCGAGGAGATGGCCGCTCTCCGCGCCGCCCGCATCCCCTTTGAGATCGTCCCCGGCATCTCTGCCGCCTTCGCCGTCGCCGCCGCCCTCCAGATCCCCCTCACCGACCGCAACCACGCCTCGCGCCTCATCCTTGCCACCGCCCACCACGCCGCCGGCAAGCTCACCGTCCCGCTCGACTTCACCAGCGGAGCCCAGGGTAGCTTCGCCGATGCCACCCTCGCCATCTATATGCCCGGCCGCGACTTCGCCACCCTCGCCGCAGACCTCATCGCGTCGGGCATCCCGCCGGAGACGCCAGTGGTGGCCGTCAGCCAAGCGAGCACCCCGGACCAGCACGTCTGTAATACGGTTCTGTCAAGCCTTTCAACTGCCGTAGTAGGCTCCGCGCCTCTGCTCTTAATCATTGGACAAGCGGTATCTCCCGCATGAGTTAGAGGCTACGGCTGGTACTTCCAGAGGTCATTCAGAGCCACGCCCGCTGGGCCCTGTGCATTGGCGGCATAACCACCAAACAACCAGAAATTGCCGCTTGCGTCCGTTACCGCCACCGAACCGTCACGAGCTCCGGGGAAATTTACGGCCGCCGCTATGCTTTTTGCACCATAGCTTCCCAAAGCATTGGTTTGATTGCCACCACTTACCCATGTCCATTGCTTACTAGACACGTTGAATTTCCACAAGTCATTGAGTTCTCCCGTAGAACCAGAAGCGGCATAACCGATACCACCCAGCAGCCAAAAATTGCCGCTGCTGTCTTTCCACGTCATTGCGTCTCGTCGAGCACCAGGTGTATTTGTAATTGAAGCTGTACCTTGTACCCCATAGTTGCCCGTGGCGTTAGTTTGATTTGAACCCGCGATCCATGTCCATTGAATCGTAGAGGGGCTGAATTCCCAAAGATCACTGAGGTAAGCTCTCGTCCCGGTAGCGTCGAAGCCATAGCCGCCGAACAGCCAGAAATTACCGTTTGCATCGACCCAACTCGACGCCAGCTCGCGAGCGCCGGGTTGGTTTAGAGAGTTCGGTGCACCTTGAGTTCCGTAAATTCCCTTACCGCCCCCCAAACTGCCACCACCCGTCCAAGTCCACTGTAGCGTACCTGTGTTCAACCTCCAGAGATCGTTCATGTCGATGGTCTCTGGTGTGGAATCATTTCCATATCCACCGAACATCCAGAAATTACCGGTGGTATCCTCCCACGAAACTGATGAAGTCCGTGCTCCGGGCGCGTTGCTTGCCGCTGCGATCCCCACGGTTCCGTATATTCCGGGAATATTGCCGTTCTGATTCCCGCCCTCCCAAGTCCACCTATTGCTTGTCGGTGAAAACTGCCATAAATCGCTGAACGCCGCAGCTTTACCATTCGCGTCGTCCCCACTGCCTCCAAACAGCCATAGATTGCCGCTTGTATCCACCCATCGAGCGGCAAAAGAGCGACCGCCCGGGATATTAGCGGCAGCCGTCACGCCGCGCGTTCCGTATACACTAGCAGCGTTAGTAATGTTCGATCCACCCTCCCATGCCCACTGACCGCTGGTAGGGCTGTACTTCCAGATGTCGTTGAGATCGCCTGGCGCGACGCCGGTTGCATCAAGGCCAAATCCACCAATGATCCAAAGATTACCTCCGCTATCCACCAGACCGGCGGATGAGCCCCGACTGCCGGGAACGCTGCTTGATGACGCGGTTCCGAGTGTTCCATAATTTCCCACTTGCCCTAAGCCGCTCGACGAGTAAGGCGTCCCGCTTGTCCATGCCCACTCGTTAGCTGTGCTTGGTATCGGTGTGATGATCGGCGGAGTGACCGGCGCAGTTGTGCTCGTAGTGGAACCTCCGCAAGCAATCAACAGGAGGGAGGAAAAAGACGCGAAGGCAATCAAATACTGCTTCATTTAAGCTCACCTATGTAATTGATTTAGGTATTCAGTAAACCTACTGTAAAAGACACATGATTACACCTTTAGCGCTAAGCACCATATCGGGATCTACACCACCGTCCTTCTCCTCAGCCTAGTCACCAGAAACGACAGCATCCCGGTGCCAAGCAACACAATCGTAGGCGACTCCGGAGCCGGAATCGGGCTTGCCAGCGGGGGATATACGGGCGCGGGAGGGAACGACGCCGAACCTACAGGCGCGTCGGGAGCGCTGCCACCGCCGAAACCCGGACTCTCCCCGAAGGGAGTGGGAACAATGGACGCCGCAGCCTGCTCCCAGGTGTCCTCCGCCGGTGGCACCGTCGCGGCTGTCAGATCGAGGCCTGTCCTGGAGGGCGTACCCCAATGGCCCGCGAATTCCGGCATCGTCTCGCTCGGGAGCAGCAGCCCCTCGTCCGGCCGGCTCAGGTCAAGCGCCACGTCGTCGCAGTTGAACCGATGCGGGATCCAATCCTGCCGCCGAGGCGTGGGCATTCCCGCGTAAACCTTGCCGCCATGCGCCTTCGACCACGCCGCCGCGCCGATCTTCCAGCGCGCCAGCGTCGCGGTCGAGTGGTGCACACGCTTGTGCACGGCGGCCTGCGCGGAACGGAGCTGTTCGACGGCCGCAATCTGGCAGGCCGTGCTCGACGCCATTACGACACCGGTGGAGATGCTGAGGAAGAGAGCGGCGAGAATCGAAAGACGCAATTTGGTTCGCATGGGCACTCCCTCGGTCATCTATCGACCGAAAGATCATCCCAAACACCAACGGATCAGCAATCGTCCACACGAAGGTGATAGCCATGCCATGCTCTTCGTCTACCGTTTGCCGTAGCAAGCTGCGCTTCTAACGGCTTAGATGAAATTGAGGAACTGCCCTGGCTTGACCTGCGCGCCCGGAAACACCACATCCAGATTCTTCGCGCCCAACGTCTTATACGCCGCCTCGCCCAGCACGTTGCGGAAGTCCGTCGTCACCGCCAGATCGCGCCCTTCGTTCAGCTGCTCGTTCGACAGCCCCGGCCACTTCCCATACACCTTACCGCCGCGCACCCCACCGCCGAGCACGAACATCGCGTTCGCGTGGCCGTGGTCCGTGCCGCCGGTGCCGTTCTGCCGCGCCGTCCGGCCGAACTCCGACATGGTCACTAGCGTCACGTTCTCCGCGTCCACGCCCATGTCCTTCCAGAAAGCCGCGATCGCGTCCGAAAACTCCTTCAGCCGGTTGGCAAGCTGCCCGTTGGCTGCGCCCTGGTTCTGGTGCGTGTCCCAACCGCCGATGTCCGAGAACGCCGCCTCCACTCCCAGGTTCGCCTTCATCAGCTGCGCGATCTGCTTCAGGTTGTTGCCGAACGCGCCGTTCGGGTACACCGCCCCGTTTGCCGGCTGATACTTTGCCGGATCGGCGGCTTTGAGCATCTTCACCGCCTCGAACGTCTCCTGCCCCGTGCCGTGCAACATCGCGTCCGTGCTCTCGTCGTACATCGCCTGAAACGCGTTTGAGATGGGAGAGGTCTGCGGCCCCTTGCCGCCAACCGAAAAGTCAGCCAGGTTCGATACGGCAATCGCGGGGAGCTTGCCCTGCAACGTCCGCGGCACCTGCGATCCCAGTGCCACCGCCCGGAACGCCGTAGCTTTCGGCTGGCCCGCAGAGACGGGTGGCGGCCCAACCTGCAACGCCCGGTTCAGCCAGCCGTCCTGCGTCACCTTCACGCCCGGCGTGCCACTCTCCATGTAATCCTGCGCGTCGAAGTGCGATCGCGACGAATCCGGCGACCCCGCCGCATGGACGATCGCCAGATGCCCTTGATCGTACAGCGGCTTGAACGACGCCATCGCCGGATGCAGCCCAAAGAACCCGTTCAAATCCAGCACGTCCTTCTGCTGAATGGCGATGGTCGGGCGCATCGCATAGTAGTTCTTCTCGGCGTGCGGCACCACCACGTTCAGCCCGTCCGCTGCGCCGCGCTGGAAGATCACCACAAGCTTCTTTCCGTTGGCCGCCGCGTTCGTCGCCTCGGCCATCACGCCGCGCACCAGAAAGCTCGGGATCACCGACGTGCCCACCAGGGCCATCGCGCCGCCCTTCATAAAGCCGCGCCGCGACACCGCCCGCCGGGCCAGGTCACGCCCGCGCATATCGCATCCCCAGTCGCTCGTATCGCTAAAGCTCTTCCAATTCGCCATCGCCAGCCTCCTTCAACCTCTATCGGTAGAAACACTTTCCGGCAACTGGAGTTGTAGAAACTAGCGCCGCTGGAACTCCGGCGACCCTAACAGCAGGCCCGCCATGGCACTCGTCTGCTTATCAAGACCGGGCTGAGTATGCGGTACCGCCACGTTTGCCGGATCGGGATAGCTCATCGACCGCACTGCAAACTCCTTCTCCGCTTGCTGCTGCGCTCCGCCATCGCCCGACTGTCTTAGCACAGCCTCATGCGTCCGTTCGCTCGCAAACGCGCCCAGCAGCAGCACTTCTAGCCGCTTCTCCGCCGCCACGCCCTTGTCCTCCGTTGGGGCCGCGACTGGCCGCACGCCGGCGGGCTGCTCCAGCAGTGACGGCAGCCCTGTGCGTACTCCAGCCATCTTGTCTCCCGCCAGCACCAGCGCAAAGTTCAACCGGCTCACCAACTCTCCCGTGCTCACCCACCCTTCCGCCTTCCAGCTGTAGCCATTCGGCGTCTGCATCCCGTAGAGCGGCATCCCCAGCTTGTCCAACGACTGCACCAGCGGCTGCACGTTGATCGCATCCGTGCCCGTAGCCCGCACCGCCGAAGTCACAAATTCAAGCGGTGTCTTCACCTTTGCCCTGACGGCGGCGGGCGACCAGAACTCGGGCGAGTCGAACATCGTCCGCAGCACCGCCTTTATGTCCCCGCCGCTCGCCAGAAACGTCTTCGTCATCCGGTCGACGAGCGCAGGTGGCGGCTCATCCGCTACAAACCGCACGGCCAGCTTGGTCGAGATAAACTTTGCCGTGGCCGGGCTGGTCGCGAGCATGTGCAATACCTCCAACCCTTCCGTCTGCCCACCTTCGCGGATCGTCGCCCCAAGCACCTGTTTCGACCCCGGCTCATGCCGGTTTGGCTGGAACTCAAAAGCCGCGCCCTGATAAGGCCGATCGATCGTCCATCCTGTAAACACCCGCGCCACTTGCGTCACATCCGCCTGGGTATACCCGCCGCCGACGCCTAGCGTATGCAGCTCCATCAATTCGCGGGCGTAGTTCTCATTCAGTCCGCTCGATTTCGCCTTCGGATTGCGCTCCGCCCGCCTCGCCACCGGCGAATCCGGCCCGACGCTCTGCCAATTATCCAGATATACCTGCATCGCCGGGCTCTCGGCTGTGGCTACCAGCAGGTCTTCGAACTTGCCGAGGGCACGGGGCCGGATCACTGCCCGCTCATACGCGGGCAGCAAGTACGGCTCATTCTGATTTTTCTTGATATACACATTGAAGTGATTGAGCCAGAAGTCTGTCATAACCGCTTCGAGCTGACGATCGCTGTACAAATCCCGCAGCAGCCGCGTCTGCAACACCTCGCCGCCGATCAGCCGCAACGATCCGGGAAGCGCCGTTACGATCTCGCGCTGCTCGGGATTCAACCCAGCGGTCAGTTCCGCCAGCTCCGGTGGACTCAAGCTGCGGCGGAACGCGATCATTTCGCTCGGCGACATGGCCAGCAGCCGCTTCATCCGCTCATCAGGAGAAAAATTCAGCACTTTGACCGCATCCAGATCGGCATAGAGCTTCTCTAAGTGTTTATCGGGCAAGGCCGGTGTTGCATCCACCCCGGTCTCCTCCGCGGCCAGGGCATCCGTCTTCATGCTTTCCGCTACCGTCGTGTTTTTAGCACCCGCTAAAGCCTTCTCGGTCTGGGCGAGCGCATGGAAGGCAATCTGGTCCGCGTAGAGTGCATGTTCCGTCGGATCGCTCGGCAGCGCCAAATTTTGTTTCTCCCGCACCTTGAGCATCTGCGGCGAAGGGAATCGCTCCATGAGCGCCTGCTGCGACAACCGCATGGCCGGGTAGTTGGCGAGTCGCGCTTCCAGCGCCGAGTCGTCGATCGATCCGGGATTTAGCTGCTGCTCAAACCATCTTTTCAGACCCATCTTGTTCGCCGCGTCGACATCGCCCGGACGCGGCCCAAAGGTCAGGCGATTGAGCGCATGGAGCGTGCGCTCATCGCCTTCAATCTGCTTGGACGATCCGAAGACATTCAATGGAGCGGCGAACAGCGGCTGCTCCACTAACAATAGACTCAGCACAACCGCGGTCGAGGTGCGAATAACCGCTGCTACAGAGCAGAAAGCTTGCTTCATGAGGTCATCCTTCAAGCGCCGCTTCCCGCAAGCGCGTCTTCCGTACTAACCCCGCAACACGAGTGCAGTTGCGCCGCTAGAACGCTGCCAGATCGCTCATCGCCCGGTATAAGTCATCCGGCTGCGGCAAAATCGCGTCCTCCAGCACCGGTTGATACGCGACAAACGTGTCCATGGCCCCTACCCGCCGCACCGGCGCATCCAGGTCGTGGAACAGCTCATCGCCAATCCGCGCCGCGATCTCCGCCCCATACCCCCAGCTGAGCATATCCTCGTGCGCTATGACGACGCGGCTGGTCTTACGCACCGACTCCGCGATCGCCTCCCAGTCATACGGGTTGAGGCTTCGCAGATCGATCAACTCGACATCGATTCCCTTTTCGCGCGCGATCTTCTGCGCCGCCTGCAACGCCCGCGGCACCACCGCTCCATACGTCACCATCGTCAGGTCTTTACCCGGACGCACGATCCTCGCCTTACCAAACGGAATCGTGTACTCCGGCCCGGGATAGAGCGCCCGCCCATACGTCTCTCGATATAACCGCTTGTGCTCCAGAAATAACACCGGATCGTCGCACCGGATCGCCGTCCGCAGCAGCCCCGCCGCGTCCAGCGCGTTCGAGGGCATGACCACCCGCACCCCCGGCGTATGCGTGAAGATGCTTTCGCCCGATTGCGAATGATAGATTGCCCCGCCGGTCAGATAGCCGCCGATCGGCACCCGCATCACCAGCGGACAGCTGAAATCACCATTTGACCGCCAGCGAATTACCGACAGCTCATTGCGCATCTGGTGCATCGCCGGCCAGATATAGTCGAAGAACTGTATCTCTACCACGGGTTTCATTCCGCGCACGGCCATCCCGATCGCACGGCCCACGATATTCGCCTCGGCCAGCGGCGAATTCCAGCAGCGATCCGACCCAAACTCCGCCTGCAATCCAGCCGTCAGCTTGAAAACCCCGCCTTTACCCTTGATCTCCCCCGCCCGCAGCGGCTCGTCGCGCGTCGCGTCCGCCACATCCTCGCCGAAGACGACAATACGCTCGTCACGCCGCATCTCGTCTTTCAGCGTCGCGTTGATCAGGTCGGCCATCGTCCGCTCACTCGCATCCTCGGCCGAGTTCCCCGGCTCCGCCAGCCATCGCCGGTCTGTAACGGATAAATCCTCCGAATACACATGCTTCGTGATCGACGCGACCGTAGGTAGAGTCGCCTTGACCGCCACGTCCGCCGCGCGCTGCACCTCCTCGTCCACCGCGCGTTCGATCGCGACGATTCCCGCCTCATTTAGGATCCCCTCTCGCAGCAGCCAAAGCTGCATCCGTGAGATAGGATCTCGCGCCGCATCCGCCTGCAACTCCGCCGCAGACCGGTATGCCCGCTCATCATCCGAAAGCGAATGCGAATAAGGCCGGATCACGTGCCCATGCACCAGCGCCGGCCCCTTGCCGCTGCGGCAGTACGCCACCGCATCCACCATGGCCTGGTAGCTCGCCAGCGGGTCCGTCCCGTCGATCTCCGCGAAGTGGAAGTTCGGGAAGTTTGCGATCAGCCTTGATATGTTTCCGCCCGGCGTATTCGCCTCCACCGGCGTCGAGATCGCATAACCATTGTCTTCAACGACATACAATACCGGCAGCTTGCCGTTCGACGCCGTATTCAGCGACTCCCAGAACTCGCCCTGACTTGTCGATCCTTCGCCAATCGAGACATACACCACCTCATCGCCGTGGAAGGCGACATCCTTATACTCGCGGTAGTCCCCCGTATGCTTCGCCGCCACCTCTGGGTGCCGAGTAAAAAACCGCCCCGCCTCCGCGCACCCAATCGCATGGAGACACTGCGTGGCCGTCGCCGAGGAAGGCGTAACGATGTTGAGCTTGGAACTCGACCAATGCGAAGGCATCTGCCGTCCGCCGCTCGCCACATCCGCCGCTGCGCCAACCGCTTGTAACAGCTGCTCTTCGACCGTGTTGCCGAGCGTCAGGCAGATCGCCCGGTCGCGATAATACGGGAAGAACCAGTCGTATCCCGGCCTCAAGGCCATACCCGCCGCTACCAGCAGAGCCTCATGTCCGGCACACGAGATCTGAAAGAAAATCTTTTGCTGACGCTTCAGGATGATCTCGCGGTCGTCGGTACGACGTGACAGGTACATCAGTCGGTAGAACTCAATGAGCTGCTCACGCGATAAGTCCGGGTGTAACTCGTTCGCAGCCCGATTGTCCAGGCTTACCGCTCCCCCATGCTGCGCCACGAAGACCTCCGTAAGCGAGCTGTCCCGTCCGGTCGCCTGCCTCATAGCCAGATTGTAATGCGTTCCACTGCCGCTTGGCTTCGAGGAATTTGCCTTGCGCCAATCCTTAGAGAACACCAACGTACTGTGCTGCATTCATCCCGTTCTGAGAATCCCCAAAGTTTAGACGATAGAGGCGTTAGTAACCACTTATCTAGGTTACGCGCCTTTAGGAGTCGCTCATGTTTACTCACCGTACAAAGCTCGCTGCCACCGCTCAATCTCTGATGCTCGCCTTTGCCGCAACACAGTTCAGCTCGGCGCAGACAAGCAGCCCGGTGAGTTCTACAATCACTAACCATTATCTGGTGGCCTATCGCAACGGCACGATTCCGGCTGACGCCGAGGCCAGCACCAGCCTCGCCGGCGCGCAGCTCGTCAAGCGGCACAGCAGCCTCGGCATCGCCACCGTGCAGGCCAATGGCACCGCCTCCGACGAGGCCAATGTAAAGCACTTGGCCGCCCAGGCCAATGTCGAGTTCGTCGTCCATGACCGGCTTGTCCACGCTCACCAGATAGTTGTCAGCGCGATCCAGGGCGCTAAGCAGCAGCTCCACACGAATGTCGCCCGCCCGAACACTCCGGCCACAAGCCACGGTACGGTCTCCATCAATGCTCTCGCGCTTCAGACGCCGGACAGTTTTTATGACACACCGCAAGGTTGGGCAGTCCGTGCGGTTGGGGGTTACGGCAAGCATATGGCGGGCGGACCAGCCACCGGCCCCTGGGATGTCACCACAGGCACCGGCGTTCGCATCGCCATTCTTGACTCCGGCGTCGACGCCCACCACCCCGACATTGCCCCGAACTTGGTCTTCAACCTGTCCGAGGTCAACCAGACTCCTCATACCGGCCTGCCGAGTGCCTGCGATGACGGCACCCCGCAGGACCAGCAGGGCCACGGTACCTGGTCCGCCTCCCTCGCCGCTGGAGCCATGGGCGCGGCGACCGGCAAGGTCGTCGGCGTCGCTCCAACGGCCAGCATCCTCAACATCAAAGTGCTCGAGCGTATGCCCGACACCACGGTTACCGGCGGTACCGTGGCTCAACAGTGCGCCTCCGGACAGGCGAGCGGCATGCTTAGCTGGGTCATCCAGGGCATCGACGACGCCGTCGCCCAGCACGCCGACATTATCAGCATGTCGCTTGGCTCCATGATCGACCTTGAAACCGGCGACGGTGCCGGCCTTAAGGCGCTCTTCGATCGTGCCGCCTACGCCGCCACCCAGGCCGGAGCTGTCCTCATCGCCGCCGCCGGAAACGATGGCTTCGACTACACCAACCCCCGCTATATCGAACTGCCCGCCATGGCCCGCTCCGTGCTCGCCATCGTTGCCTCCACCAACCCCGCCTGCGCCGAGAACATCGCCCCTGGTGCGGCCTGCGTAGCCGGTGCCGCCGCTCTTCCCTACTACAGCAACTTTGGAGCGCCCATGAACGCTCTCTCCGCACCCGGCGGCAATCTTCCCGCCGGTGGCGACTACACCGTCAGCGGCTGGGTTCGCGGGGCCTGCAGCACCAGCGGCTGCTTCGGCCTCGGCGACGCTCAGTACGTCCAGGCGATGGGAACGAGCGCCTCCGCTCCCTTGGCCGCGGGTGTCGCTGCTCTGCTCCGCGCCGCCAATCCCGGCTGGGACGCCGCGAAGATCGTCGCCGCCCTTCGCTCCAGCGCCGCTGTCACTTCCGCCATGCCTTACGGCCAGATCAACGCCGCCGCCGCGCTCGGTCTGGGCAACTGATGATCCTCGACAAACGCCTCATCCTAGAGGGCGGCCCACCAGCCGCCCTCTACCCCTTCATCCGTTCCTTGACGCTCTTCGCCAGCTTCTCAATCTCCTCGGCCTTCTTGATAACATCGATCGACAACGTATCTTTGGTCGTCTTGTCCATCTCGGCTTTAAGCTGGGTCGCCAAAGCCAGCAGCCGGTCTGTATCCGCGATCATGCGCCGCTGCCGTTCCGTCTGACGCCCCTTCTCCAATCGTTCCCGCTGCTCAGCGCTGAAGGGGCTTTCATCGCTCCTGTGACGATCCGCCGAAGGTACACCATTCGGAGCATTCGGTTGATTCGGCATCCCGCTAGGGACTCCCTGCTGCGCCCGTATCCCCGGTCCCACCAACATCGTCAGCCACACCGCCATCCCGATGGAACTCTTATTCAGTCTCATCCCTGCATCCTCCGACGATTAGCCTATCTTCGCACTTTGACCACTCTTTGCACTTTGACCACCACTTTACACCTCACAGCGTCTTACCGAATCAAGAGGCAAGCTCATTCCCGCCATCGATCTTCAAGCCATCAAAGTGAGGCCATCATCGTTATCTGGAACGCAGTTCCTCAACCGCAAGCCAGCGCGCAACCTCAGAATATCGAGTCGCTTTCGCATGGTTGGCATATCGAACTCCTGGATTTTGCTCAACATGAATTGCCCAAGCTGCTTTTTATCCTTCTGTTCGCCTTCGTCCTTGAGCGCGCCGTCAACTTTTTTGTCGAGCGCCTCCGCAAGCTTGCCGACCGCCAGGTCATCCGCGACTCCTCCCGCGCCGCTCAGCTCCGCACCGTCGCCTCGATCCTGCGCGCTACTTCCGTCGGCATTATCGCCTTTATCGTTCTACTGAACGTCCTCTCCATCTTCAACATCAATCTCACGCCCCTGCTCGCCTCTGCCGGGGTCGTCGGGGTAGGCATCGGTCTGGGCGCGCAGAGCCTGTTCAAGGATATGCTCAACGGCATCTTCATCTTGATCGAGAATCAGTTCAACGTGGGCGAGGTAGTCAAGATCGCCTCTCTCACAGGCACCGTTGAAAACCTGACCCTGCGCGCCACCACCCTGCGTGACGGAGACGGCACCGTTTATACCATTCCCAACAGCCAGGTCGCGACCGTCGCCAATTTCTCCCGAGACTACGCCGTTGCCAGCCTGAATATCAGCGTCGATGCCAACGCAGACCCCGATCATGTCCTTCGCGTTCTTCGGATTGTCGCGCTCGAAATTCGCAATGATCCCGCACTGAAATCCATTATGCTTGCCGATCCCGATATTCCCGGTATCGACCGAATTACCGGTCGTGAAGTGATCTATCCGGTGAACTTTCGGGTTCGTCCCAACCAAAAGGACGCCATTCTCCGCGCCATGCGCCGGAGAGTCATCGAAACTTTCGAAAAGGAAGGCATTCCGCTCGGTTTCGACCCAGCCAACCTCCTTACCATCAAGGCCTACGCCGACCCCACCGCCCCACCGGTACAGCAGCCCCTCACACAGCAATAACTCTGCCTAGCGCCGCATGGAAGGATTCTCTCCGGCATCCAGCTTGGCCCGCATCCAATCACATATGATCGCTGAAATCATTGCCGTCGGCTCCGAGATGCTTACCCCCTTCCGGCAGGACACCAACTCGCTCTTCCTTACCGCCGAACTCAACTCGCTTGGCATTCAAGTAGCCTTCAAGACGATTGTCGGAGACTCGCTCCCCCACCTCACCGGAGCCGCGCGCATTGCTCTCAGTCGCGCCGACATCGTCATTTTCTCCGGCGGCCTGGGACCGACCGAAGACGACCTCACCCGCGAAGCCGCCGCCGCCGCGCTTGATCTGACGCTCACCCGCGACCCCAAAATACTCGCCTCGCTTGTTCAGCGCTTCACCGCTCGCGGCATCGCCATGCCCGCCAACAATACCAAGCAAGCCGACATTCTCCTGGGCGCGACTGTTCTCGAAAATCAACAAGGCTCCGCGCCCGGTCAGCTCCTCGACACTGCGAAGGACGGCAATCGCAAGATCGTCATCCTGCTTCCCGGCCCTCCGAAGGAGCTTAAGGCGCTTTTCACCGATGCCTGCAAGCCCCTCCTGACCGCCACGCTTCCGCCGGCGTTCCTCGCCAAACGCCTCCTCCGCATGGCTCTTATCCCGGAATCACAGGTCGATGCCCGCACCGCGCCGATCTATCAGCAATACCCCGACATTGAAACCACCATTCTGGCCGGCTCGGCTGAGATCCAGCTCCACTTCTTTTGTGCCAAACCCACCCAGTCCGAGGCCGAAGCCCGAGTCGCCGAGCTCACCGCGCGTATCGAGACCGAGATGGGCGACTCCATCTTCTCCGCCACCAACAAACCGCTAGAAGAGGTCATCCTCGACCTTCTAAGCACCCAAAATCTTACCCTGGCCATAGCCGAGAGCTGCACGGGAGGCCTCCTTGCCCAACGCCTCACCGCAATCCCGAATTCATCCCTTTCGTTCCTCGGAGGCGCTGTCGTCTACTCGAACGCCTTGAAGACTCTCTTCGCCGATGTACCGAGCAGTCTGATTGAAGCTCATGGCCCCATCTCGCCCGAAGTAGCCGGAGCCCTGGCCGAAGGTATCCGCGCCCGCACGGGAGCTTCACTCGGCATCGGCATCACCGGTCTTGCCGGTCCCGGCGGCTCGTCCGGGCCGGGCGAAGAAAAGCCCATTGGTCGCGTCTATATCGGCCTGGCTCACGATATGGGTGTAGAAGTGAAAGAAGTCAACATTCTCGGCGATCGCGACCGCGTCCGCCTTTGGGCCAGCCAGCACGCCCTCGAACTTCTTCGCCGCCATTTGCTACGGGGAGACGCCGCATGATTCGCCGCTGCACCGAAAGCGACTTCGACAATCTCCGGACCGTCATCAACGACGGTGCACAAGCATACCGGGGCATCATCCCAGAGGACCGCTGGACCGATCCTTATATGTCCCGCGACAAGCTTCGCCACGAGATCGACAGCGGTGTTCTCTTCTGGGGCTACGAAGACAACGGTGCGCTCGCCGGCGTGATGGGACTCCAGACCGTTCAAGACGTCACCCTGATTCGCCACGCCTACGTCCGTACCGCCTGCCAGAAGCGTGGCGTGGGAGCCCTGTTGCTTTCTCATCTTGCGAAACTGACCACCACGCCCGTTCTCGTCGGAACCTGGAAGGATGCAACCTGGGCGATACGGTTTTATGACCGGCATGGCTTCCAAATCGTCGATCATGACGTTAAAGAACGCCTGCTCCGCCAGTACTGGCATGTGCCCGAACGTCAGATTGAGACCTCGGTTGTTTTAGCGGATGCCGCCTGGCGAGAACGTCGCAACCTCTAGTCCTGTCATAGATCCATGACACTCGTCTACCTTGCTAAACTCGAAAGGCACATGAATCCCTGGTCCATCTCGATCGTAGCCGCATACCTTATCGGCTCAATACCATTCGGCTATCTGCTCGTCCGCTTCGTCAAGCGGCAAGACATCCGCACCATCGGCAGCGGGAACATCGGCGCGACGAATGTTCTTCGCGGCGGCAATAAAGCCCTGGGCATCGCCACATTGATTCTCGACCTCGGCAAAGCCTTCTTTGCCGTCGGTCTGGCGCGCCATCTCGCGCCGGGTAACTATGACCTGGCCGTGGCCGCTGGAACTACAGCCGTTCTCGCCCACTGCTTTCCCGTCTGGTTAGGCTTTCGCGGCGGCAAGGGCGTGGCTAGCGCGCTGGGAGCATTCCTTGCCCTTACCTGGCCAAGCGCTCTCTGCGCCGTTACTGTCTTCCTTGCGGTCGTGCTGCTTACTCGCTTTGTTTCATTGGCTTCGCTCCTCGCGGCCGCCGCCATCCCGTTATTTGCCTTCTACTTTATACCGCAGCGCTCCTCTATTGTGATTGCCGGCTTCCTGATGATTCCCTTGCTTGTCATTGCCAAGCATCACGGCAATATTCGCCGCCTGCTCGCCGGCACCGAGAGCCGCTTCGGGCAAAAGGCCGCCGTATGAGCCGCATTGCCGTATTGGGAGCCGGTGCCTGGGGAACTGCCCTGTCCATCTCGCTCGCCCGCCGCGGAGGTCACCAGCTCTGCCTCTGGTCCCACTCCACCGCGTTGGCCGATCAACTTCAGGAGCATGGCGAAAACCTGCCCTATCTCCCCGGGTATACCTTGCCGCTCGGTATCGAGGTCACCTCCGACCTCCTCGGCAGCATCTTTGAGGCCGACCTGATCCTCTGCGTCACCCCGTCACAGCATCTTCGTTCCGTGCTCGCCCAGATTGCTCCCGTATTGACCCGCGATCAGATTCTGGTCAGCGCTTCCAAGGGCCTTGAAGAGACCAGCCTGCTGCGGATGTCGCAGGTAATCGCCTCCATGACGGCCAATCCGGTTTGCGCGCTCGGCGGCCCCTCATTCGCACAGGAGGTCGCTGCCGGTGCGCCCACTGCTATCGTTGCCGCTTCCCATGCGATGCCCATCAGCCAAATCGTTCAGCGCGACTTCAGCTCGCCCGCTCTGCGCGTTTATACCAATGAAGATATTGCTGGAGTCGAGCTTGGCGGCGCACTAAAAAACGTCATTGCCCTGGCCGCCGGTGTCAGCCATGGCCTCAACCTGGGCCTGAACGCCTCCGCCGCCCTTATCACCCGCGGTATCGCCGAGATTACCCGCCTTGCCCTCGCCTGTGGAGGCCATCGTCAGACCCTCGCCGGCCTTTCAGGCGTCGGTGACCTCGTCCTCACCTGTACCGGTTCGCTTTCACGTAATCGCTCCGTGGGCGTCGAACTAGGCCGTGGCCGCCAACTTCCCGACATTCTCAAGGGAATGCACGGCAAGGTGGCCGAAGGCGTCCGCTCGACCACTGCCGCCCTTGGCCTGGCCGCCCGCTATGGCGTTGAAATGCCCATCACCGAGCAGATGGACGCCATTCTCTTTCACAATAAGAATCCCCGCGAAGCCATCCGCGACCTGATGGCCCGTCCCAACCGAGACGAATAGTCGGCCACGACCTTCAAGCCGTCCCACACGTCCTTCCCGCCTTCGGTCTGACGGCAAACGACGTTGTTCGTTGCATCACAGCACCCAAAGCCGGGCCGTTCTGAATCGAGGCGGTTAGAATTACCCGGCTGGCCACCGCGCTAAAATAAACCTACTCATGGCTTTCAATCTCTTCGGCAAGCGCAAACCGGAAACAGACCAGCCGGACTCCCCAGAGCCACTCGAACCAGCCTTACAGCCCGAGCCCGAACCGAGGAAGCCCAGCCTCTTTGACCGCATGAAGCAGGCGGTCACCCGCACCCGCGAGAGCCTCAACGACTCCCTCGGCGGTTTCATCGCACTTACCCGCGAGGTCGACGAAGCCACCCTCACCGGCCTTGAACCGCTTCTGCTCGCGGCCGACCTAGGCACGGCCACCAGCGCCATCGTGCTTGAGAACTTACGCCAGCGTGCTCTCCGCACCGGCATCGAAGGCGGCGCGGAGTTGAAAGACCTCCTCAAGACTGAGCTTCGCCGCATCCTTGACAGCGTCGCCGTGCCCATCCGTCATCCCACCGCGCCGCCCGAGGTCATTATGATGGTCGGCGTCAACGGCACCGGCAAGACCACCACCACCGGCAAGCTTGCCAATCTCTTCGCCACAGGCCCAAACCCACGCACTGTCCTGCTCTGCGCCGCCGACACGTTCCGCGCCGCCGCCATCGAGCAGCTCGAAGTCTGGGCACAGCGTTCAAACACACCCCTCATCAAGACCAAGCAGGGCGGCGATCCGTCCGCCGCGCTCTATGACGCCTGCACCGCCGCGAAGGCTCGCGGCACACAAATTCTCATCGCCGACACGGCCGGCCGCCTGCATACCAAGACCGACCTGATGAAAGAACTCGACAAGATGCGCCGCACCGCCGAGCGCCTCATCCCCGGCGCGCCGCACCAGACGCTGCTCGTCATGGACGCGACCACGGGCCAGAACGGGCTTACCCAGGCCCGCCTCTTTACCGAAGCCGCTCACGTTACCGGCATCGTCCTCACCAAGCTCGACGGCACGGCCAAAGGCGGCATCGTGCTCGCCATCGCCACCGAGTTAAAACTCCCGGTTGTCTATGCCGGTATCGGCGAGAAGATCGACGACCTGATCCCCTTCGACAGCGCCAGCTTCGTCGATTCCCTGCTCGCCTGAGCTTTCTTCATTGACATCATGCGGGTGACCCGCTAGAAATGTCTCCAAGCCTTAATCCTTTTGCAACATCCGCACCCGGTCACGGGCGAAGCTCAGCCGCTTCGTCTCAGCCCGCGCACATCTCTATCGCTGGAGACTTTCTCGCTCATGCCCTGGTCCACACGACAAGCCCGCCTCCGCAAACACCTGCTTTGGGCGCTTCTCACACTTAACCCGGCACGTCTCGCAACTGCCGAGACCCCGGATCAAATCCTCGCCAAACCGGCTATACAAGGGGCAATGCAGGCCATTGAAACCAGCGAGCCTCACTTCATTGAGGAACAGATCCGCCTCTGTGAGATCGCCTCGCCGCCCTTTCACGAAGACAAGCGTGCCGCCGAGGTCGCACGCCTCTTCAAATCCGCCGGGCTGGCCAACGTCCGTATCGACCAGGCAGGCAATGTCCTCGGCGACCGACCGGGCTCCGCTCCGCACCCGCACCTCGTCATCGCCGCCCACCTCGACACCGTCTTTCCCGCCGAGACCGATGTCCACGTCACGCGCGTCGGCAACACCCTCAAAGGTCCGGGCATCGGCGACGATTGTCGCGGTCTCGCCGCCCTGCTCGCCGTCATTCGCGCCATGCAGGACGCCAAGCTCCAGACTCGCGGGTCGCTCACCTTCGTCGCCGACGTAGGCGAGGAGGGCCTCGGCGATCTGCGCGGCATGAAAGAGCTCTTCAACGTAACCATGAAGGGTCAGATCGACGACTTCATCTCCATCGAACCCGGTGAGCCTAACCGCGTCACCAATGGGGGCGTCGGCAGCTACCGTTACAAGGTCACCTTCACCGGCCCGGGCGGTCACAGCTACGGCGCGTTCGGCAACGCCAACCCGATCCACGCCCTTGGCCGCGCGGTCGCCCATATCGCCGACCTAGAAGTCCCCACCGATCCCAAGACTACCTTCAACGTCGGCCGCATCGGTGGCGGCACCTCCATCAACTCCATTCCATTCGAGGCCTGGTTCGAGTTCGACGAACGCTCTCCCGACACCCATTCTCTCGACGCGCTCGATGCCAAGTTCAACGCCGCTGTCCAGGCCGG
>CAXTRY010000006.1:0-46061 GCA_964246805.1 uncultured Acidobacteriaceae bacterium | reverse complement strand
CGAGCCTAGTTTCAGCGCGGGTTCCAGCGACTCAAACGTCCCCATGCACCTCGGCATCCCCGCGATCACCATCGGCGGTGGCGGCAAGGACAAAGACGCTCACTCCCTCAACGAGACCGACGACGTCACCGACTCCTGGCAAGGCCCGCAGAATGCCTTGCTCCTTATCCTTTCCCTGCTGCAGTAACTCGGAGAAACCATGAACCCATCACCCGAAGCCTCCACCCTGAACCGCCGCCGCTTCGTCCAGACCGCGCTCGCTGCCTCGACTCTCTCCGCCATCTCACTGCCCGCCTTCGCCGCCGACAGCCCTGACAAGCTACCCGTCCTTGCGGCAGTTCCGGCACTGCATGATGAAACCGTCAAGATGCTCCAGGACTGGATCGCCCTCCCCTCCATCGCCGCCGAAAATCGCAATTATCCACAAGGCCCCGAGTACATGGCGCATCTCGCCCGCGACGCCGGTTTCCAGCATGTAGAGGTCGTCCCCACGAAGGGCAAGTCCGGCGTCTTCGCCACGCTCGATAACGGCGCGCCCACCTCCCTGGCGATCTACTTCATGTACGACGTCAAGCAGTTCGATCCCGCAGAATGGTCTTCGCCCCCGCTCGAAGCTCGCCTCGTCGACAAACCCGGCCTCGGCAAGGTGATCGTCGGCCGTGGCGCGACCAACTCCAAAGGTCCGCAAGTCGCCGTCCTCGCCGCGCTCCATGCCTTCAAGAGCGCGGGCAAAAAGCTGCCAGTCAACCTCGTTCTGGTCTGCGAAGGCGAGGAAGAGATCGGCTCGCCAAACTTCCCGCAGATCGTCTTCAGGCCGGAGATTGAAGCAGCTCTGAAGAAATGCGTTGGCGTGATGATTCCGCTCGGCAGCCAGTCGCTCGATGGCTCGGTTGAAATCAACCTGGGGGCAAAGGGCGTCGTTGAGCTCGAACTCGTCTCGACCGGCGAGCGCTGGGGACGCGGCCCTAAGCATGATGTCCACTCCAGCCTTGCGGCTCAGGTCGATAGCCCCGTCTGGCACCTCGTTCAGGCGCTGAATACGTTGGTAGGCCCGGACGGCCATACACCCGCTGTCGAAGGCTTCTTCGATAAGGTCAAGCCGCTCACCCCGGCGCAGCAGAAGATCCTTGATGACGCGATTCCCCGCCGCAATGAGGCCGCGGCCAAGAAGTCGCTCGGCGTCGAGCACTGGTACAAAGACGAGCCTTGGCGCGACTCCCTCATCCGCCTCGCCTCGCAGCCCACCATTAACATCGAGGGCCTCGTCGCGGGCTACACCGGCCCCGGCGGCAAGACGATCCTCCCGCACAAAGCCGTCGCCAAGATCGACATGCGCCTCGTCCCCGATATGACCGCCAAGGGCACGCTTGAGCTCCTCAAAGCGCATCTCGCCAAGCACGGCTTCGGCGACATTGAGGTGAATATGTCCGGCGGTTACGACCCAACCGAGACCTCACCCGAAGCCCGTCTCGTCAAGGCCCAGATCGCCACCTATCGCGCCGCCGGCATCGATCCGTTGCTCTGGCCGCGCCTCGCCGGCTCCTGGCCCGGGGTCACCTTTACGGGCGCTCCCTTGAAGCTCGCCGCCGGGCAATTCGGTCTGGGCCACGGCGATGGCGCGCACGCTCCCGACGAATACTGGATCATTGACTCAGCCAATCCAAAGGTCTCCGGCATGGACGGCGCGGTTCGCTCCTACATTGAGTTCTTCTACGCCGTCGCCTAATCCACACACCGCACCAGGAAGGACATACCCGATGCGCCGTTTCACCGCCTGCTTCACTCTCCTCGCCACATCCGCCTTCGCGCTCGACCCCACGCCTCCGGCCATGCGCGGCTACACCGCCGAGCACGCCACCGCCGAAGCGCAGTGGGAGGGTAAGTTCCGCGCCATGCCCGATCACGCACGTCTCCGCGAGAACATGCGCCGCCTCACCGCGCGTCCGCATCACGTCGGCTCGCCCTATGACAAGGACAACGCCGAGTGGCTGCTCGCCCAGCTGAAATCTTACGGCCTCGACGCCAAGATCGAGGTCTTCGACACACTTTTCCCCACGCCCAAGCTGCGCAAGCTGGAACTTCTCGGCCCCGTCAAGTTCACGGCCAAGCTCGACGAGCCCGTCCTCAAAGAAGATCCCACCACGAACCAGAAGTCCGAGCAGCTGCCCACCTACAACGCCTTCTCGAAAGACGGCGATGTGACCGCCCCGCTCGTCTACGTCAACTACGGTGCACCGTCAGACTACGAGCAACTGGAATCCATGGGTGTCTCCGTCAAGGGCGCCATCGTCATCGTTCGCTACGGCCAGACCTGGCGCGGCATCAAGCCGAAGCTCGCCGCGCAGCACGGCGCCATCGGCTGCCTCATCTTCTCCGACCCGCACGAGGACGGCTATACCCGCGGCGACACCTACCCTGAAGGGCCCATGCGTCCGCCGGATGGTGCCCAGCGAGGCTCCGTGATGGACATGCCCGTATATCCCGGCGACCCGCAGACCCCCGGCATCGGCGCGGTCCCCGGCGCGAAGCTCATCCCGCTCGATCAGGTCGAAACCATCACCAAGATTCCCGTCATGCCCATCTCCTATGAGGACGCCACGCCGCTGCTAAAGGCGCTCGGCGGCCAGGTTGTGCCGGAGAACTGGCGCGGCTCGCTGCCCCTCACCTACAAGACCGGCCCCAGCACGATCAAGGCGCATCTTGCGCTCGCGTTCAACTGGGACCGCAAGCCGCTCTATGATGTCGTCGCTACCATCCCCGGCTCCATCTTCCCCGACCAGTGGGTGATCCGCGGAAACCATCACGACGCCTGGGTGAACGGCGCGGGCGACCCGATCTCCGGCGCGAGCCCTGAACTAGAAGAGGCCCGCGCGTTGAGCGAACTCCTGAAGCAGGGCTGGAAGCCACAGCGCACGATCATCTATTGCTGGTGGGATGGCGAAGAGCCCGCGCTCCTCGGCTCCACCGAATGGGTTGAGACCCATGCCGCCGAGCTGACTCAGCACGCCGTCGCCTACTTCAACACCGATGGCAACGGCCGAGGCTTCTTCCGCGCCGAAGGTTCCCACTCGCTTGAGAACTTCATCAACGGCGTCACCAAGGACATCGACGACCCCGAGACTAAGATGACGGTTTGGAAGCGCGAACGGCTGGCCGACTTTTCCCGCGCTACGCCCGAAGCCCGCGCTGAACTCCGCTCCCGCGCCGATCTTCGCGTCGACGCCCTCGGCTCCGGCTCAGACTACACTGCGTTCCTGCATCACCTAGGCATACCCAGCGTCAACATGGGTTTTGCCGGAGAAGACAACGGCGGCGGCCAGTACCACTCTATCTACGATGACTTTTATTGGTACACCCACTTTGAGGATACCGACTTCGTCTACGGCCGCGCCCTCGCCCAAACCGCCGGAACCATGATAATGCGCCTTGCTGACGCCGACACTATACCGTTTCAATACACCGACCAGGCCGAGACCATCCATGGCTATGTCGGCGAGGTCAAGAAGCTAGCCGACACCATGCGCGCGGCCACCAAGGAGCGCAACACCGAGCTGGCCGATGGCGTTTATAAAGCCCTCTTCGATCCGAAGAAGACCATGGTGCCACCCCCAACGGAGCCGCTTCCGCCCTATCTCAACTTCGCCCCGCTCGACCAGGCCTCGGATGAGCTTACCGCCGCCGCCGCTGACTTCGACAAGGCCGTTACCGCGAATGCCGCTAAGCCAGACCCTGCGCTCAACACGCAAATGATGCAGACCGACCGCGCCCTGCTCGATCCCGCCGGTCTCCCGAATCGCCCCTGGTTTCAGAACATGATCTACGCGCCCGGCTTCTTTACCGGCTACGGCGTCAAGACGCTGCCCGCCGTTCGCGAGGCTATCGAGCAAAAGCAATGGACGGCCGTCGATACGCTTATTGTCCGCACCGCCGCCGCCATTCAGCGCGAGGCCGACCTCCTCAAGCAGGCCACCAAAACCCTTACCGCCACGCCGTAATCAGGAGATCCATGCGCATCCATCAACTCGCCCTTACTCTTGGCCTCCTCGCCGTTCCGCTCATCGCCCAAACTGCGCCCGACCCTGACGCCGCCCTCAAACAAACCGTCCTCGGAAACGTCGACGCGAACGCCAAGCTCGTTCAGGTCATGATCGATACGATCTACAGTTATGGCGAGCTCGGCTTTCAGGAGTTCGAGACCTCAAAGTATCTCAGCGCGCTGCTTGAAAAGAACGGCTTCAAGGTGGAGCGCGGCATCTCCGGCATTCCGACCGCCTGGATGGCAACGTGGACGAGCGGTTCGGGTGGTCCAGTCATTGCCCTCGGCTCGGACATCGACTGTATCCCGCAAGCCTCGCAAAAACCCGGCGTCGCCTACCACGACCCCATTATCCCCGGTGCACCCGGCCATGGCGAAGGCCATAACTCCGGTCAGGCCGTCAACATCGTCGCCGCGCTCGCGGTCAAAGACGTGATGACGAAGAACCATCTTCCAGGCACCATCAAGATCTGGCCCGGTGTTGCTGAGGAGCTGCTCGGGAGTAAGGCCTACTACGTTCGCGATGGCTACTTCAAAGGTATCGACGCCGTCCTCTTTTCACATGTCGGTGACAATCTCGGTGCGTCCTACGGCGGCTACACGAACAACGGTCTGGTCTCCATCCAGTACAACTTTCACGGCGAAAGCGCCCATGCGGCGGCCGCTCCCTGGCGCGGCCATAGCGCTCTTGACGCGGTCGAGCTGATGGACGTGGGCTGGAACTTTCGCCGCGAACATCTCCGCCTCCAGCAGCGTTCGCACTACGTCATCCCCAATGGCGGCGACCAGCCCAACGTCGTCCCGCAGAACGCCGCCGTCTGGTACTACTTTCGCGAGGCCGACTACCAGCATGTCAAGGACCTCTGGGCCATCGGCGATAAGATGGCGACCGGCGCGACCATGATGACCGACACCACCTGGGACTCGACATTGATCGGCGCGGCCTGGCCCGGCTTCTTCAACAAGCCCATCGCCGAGGAGGTGACCGCCAATGCCAAGCTCATCGGTCTGCCCAGCTGGAGCGACGCCGACCAGCAACTCGCCAAGGCGCTCCAGCACGAGTTGAAGGTTCCTGAGAAAGGTCTCGCCACCGAACTCGATAAGCTGAAAGAGCCAACTGACCCTGATAAGTTTTATGGCGGCGGGTCGGACGACATCGGCGACATCTCCTGGAATGTCCCGACCATCGTGCTCCGCTATCCTTCGAATATTCCGAATCTGCCCGGCCACAACTGGGCCAATGGCATCGCCATGGCCACGCCCATCGCCCACAAAGGCGCGATCGCGGGAGCCAAAGTTCAGGCTCTCACCCTCCTCGACCTAATGACCAAGCCCGAATTGCTGGCAAGCGCGAAAGCCTACTTCATTGATGTCGAGACCAAAGACGTGAAATACCAGACTTTTCTACGCTCCACCGACAAACCGTCGATCTTCCTCAACAAGGCCATTATGGAGAAATACCGTCCTGAAATGCAGAAGTTCTACTACGATGCTGCCAAGTACCCTACCTACCTCGACCAGCTTGGCATCAAGTATCCCACCGTTCGCACCGATGCGACTCCCGCCGCGAAAGCCGCTGCGAGCGGGGAAAACGAGGACGGTTCGCTCTAGCTGCGTTTACTCGCCGCCCAGCCGAAACTTTAAGCCGCTTCGGAAGCTGAACGGCAGACTCGGATAACCGATCGGCCCAATCCGCTGCTGGCTCACCAAGTTGTCGAGCTGCGTAAATACTGTCACCCGGTTCGTGGCGCGATAAGTAAAGTTTGCGTCGAGTTTCTCATATCCGAAGTCGAGATCGCGGTTTGGCAGGATCAGCGAGTTGCCGAAGTTGGGATCGAAGCCATCGAGAAACGTGCTGTCGTCCGACCGGCCGGCGAGCGCGCCTTGGAACGCTGCCGTCAGCTTCGGCCCCGTATACTGAACGGCAAAGAAGCCGGTATGCGGTGGCCGCCGAAAAGGGTGTGCGCCCACCAGCGGACTCTCCGCGCCGATCGCGACCCCCGGCAGATTGGGATTGGTGGTTGGCGTACCCATGGCCGCGCTCAGCGCATCGCTCGCGAACGACCGCAGCACCACCGCATCCAGATACGTATATCCCCCGCGCAGAAAAAGCCGGTTGAATGGCCGCCACTGCGCCTCCGCCTCAAACCCTTGCGCGCGGAAAGCCAATGAGTTTAGATATGCGGAGTACAGGCCACTTAACGCAGATGCGGAGTAGCCGAAGTATTGCTCCAGCGCACCCTTTCCGACGCCTTCGAGCTGATGATCGAAGTTATTGTGAAAGTAATCCGCTTTGAGAATCAGCCTCTCGCCTGCCAGGCTCTGATCGACGCCAACCTCATAGCTCCGCGACCGTTCCGCGCCCACCGGCGTGATCCCCAGGCTGTTGATGAGGTTCGCCTTGCCCGCCGCGAGCAGCTGCGTGTACAGGCTGTTGAAGTCGATGGCGAGGCTCGGCTCCTGTACGCCCAGTGCCGCATTCGCCCGAATCTTCGTCCCGTGGAACAAACGATGTCTCGGCCATACAGGCAGATAGGCCAAACCGATGCGAGGCGTTCCAGCGATGCCATAAAGATGGTTCTTCTCGACAGCTCCTCCCGCCGAGTAAAAAAGCCTGTTTTTAATATCGCCTTGAAACTGGAGCGTGTACTCGAAGTTCGTGCGTTGGACCTTCTCGTTCTGGCCGAAATCCGCGTCGACAAACGACCCGCGCTCGTTCTCATACCGGAACGCAAATAGCGCACCGTGGTGCCGCGTAATCGCGTAGTCCGTCTGGTAAAGCAGCTCATCGCGGTTCGAGACGAGCTGATCGTTCGGGTTGAAGAACGACGCCCGCCCTGTCGCGCTGTAGCCGTTCGCCCCCTGAATCGTCACGACCTTGCCGAAATACTCCGTCAACACATCGCCGCCGCCGAAGTCATACGTCACCGGTGTGCCGACTGGCCCATAGTTCCGCGCCTGCTCCCGCTTGCGCGCGATTCCATAGCGTACCACCGTATGCAGCTTGTCGCCGATGCGATTGTCGATCGTCAGACCGGAGTAGAGGTCCTGGTCGGCCTGCTTGCCATTGCTTGCGATGCCGTAAAACCCGAGCGCCCCCGGCAGACCCGCCGACGAAGTAGCGTTATGCAGGGTCAGCCGCGCCGTGGTTTGAAAAAATAAGGCCGCTCCCAGATTTACCGCGGCAGTCGATGAGTGGAAGCGGTCGAGCGGAATCGAGTTCGAGGTGTCGAAGCGCGAGTAAGCAGTGTAGTAATCGAAACGGCGAAACGCCCCGCTTAGCGTCCCTTCGTCGCGGTAGGTGTGAAAGTTTCCCGCATCTCCCGAATAGATGAATAGGGGACGGAGCGACCTGCCGCGCGGAGTCGATAAGTTGACCACGCCCGCCGCGGCATCCGACCCATAGAGCACCGAATCTGGCCCCCGATAGAGTTCAATGGCCGTGTCTTCGCTGCTGTTGATGCTGAAACTGCCGCCGAGGCCGGTCGACGATACAATCCCGAAGTCGAACCTGCCGCCTACATCTTCCGCCGGAACTCCGTCGATCAGCACCTTATTTGCGTCCGAGTTGCCGCCACGCACAAACAGCGAAGTTAGTCCGCCGGTCTGCCCTGTCTGTACCACGGCGACTCCCGGTGATTGCCGCAGCTCCTCCGCTACGCCGACACGCGTCTCCAGCGACTGGGTCGAAATCAGCGTCACCGCCGAACTGATCTCCGTGAGCGGCGTCGACGTTCCGGTCGCCGTCACCGTAACCTGCTCCTCAATGTGAATGCGGTCGAGTATCACGTCGCGGCTGAGTATCTCCGTTCGACCACCGTAAAAATCTTCACCCACGCCAAGCGCAAAGCCTTGCGAAGAGGTCAGCAGCAAGAATCTTCCGTTAGCGTCGGAAAGAATCTCATAACTGCCGTCCGGGCCGGAAAGATTGAACGCGACTACCTTTTTGCCTTGCACCAGTTGTACTTTTGCATAAGGAACCACCGCGCCCCGCGAATCCATCACTGTGCCGCGAACAATGACCGCATGAAGCAGGTTGGGAAGAAGCAGGATCGGCCCTAACAGCAGGGAGGTACGACGCATCCATGCATCCATCAGCTTCCGTCCTCCGCGTCCTTAGCCAGCATAATTGATACCGCCGGCAACGCTTACGGAATCAGAAGCAGCTTGCCGGTCGTCTTTCTACCTTCAAGATCGCGATGGGCCCGCGCCGCTTCAGCCAGCGAATAGGTGTGCTCGACACGCAGCTTTAGACTGCCATCCGCCACGGCTCTAAAGACGCTGTTTGCGCGGGCTTCCAGCTCGTCGCGTGACGCCGTGTAGTCCATCAACGTCGGACGCGTGACATAAAGTGAACCCATCGTTGACAGCTTGATAAGGTCGAACGGCGGCACCGCGCCGCTCGCTCCTCCGTAGAGCACCATCGTCCCGCGTTTTCGCAATACGGAAAGCGATTGATCAAACGTCGTCTTACCCACGGAATCATAGACCGCGTGAAGACCGGAGCTGTGCTTCTTTATCTCAGCGGCAAAATCCTGCTCACGATAATTGATGATTACATCGGCACCCGCCAGCCGGGAGAGCTCGGCCTTCTCTTCCGTCGACACAGTGGTGAAGATACGCGCGCCCAGAGCATGAGCTATCTGCGTCAGCAGAAGACCCGTTCCACCCGCGCCCGCATGAATCAGTACCTCATCGCCCGGCTGGATGGCGTAGGTGGAGTGCGCGAGATAATGGGCCGTCATTCCCTGGAGCAGCATCGCGGCCGCCTGCTCCGTCGTCAGCTCGTCCGGAATGCGAACCAACACCGCGGCCGGGGCAAGCGCAAGCTCGGCATACGTACCTCTCACACCGCACCATGCCACGCGGTCTCCGGGTTTCACGGTCGTGACCTCCTCGCCTACGGAAAGAACCGTGCCCGCCGCCTCCTGGCCCGGAACGAACGGAAGTGACGCTGGATAACGCCCCTCGCGCAGGTAGATATCGATAAAATTGACGCCCGACGCCTCGATTCGAACCAGAACCTGACCGGGACCTGGAGCAGGATCCGGCAGATCGGTAAAGGTTAGCACTTCGGGTCCACCAGTGTTTTTGATCTGAATAGCAAGCATTTCTCTTGGATGCACCGACGCCACATAGATATGCTATGTGGATGATCCTGCGATTCTTGTTGCTATGCCTATGCGTCGGCGGTGTGCTGCGCGCGGAGCCTCATCCCGAGTGGACGACCAACCACGTGCCGTTCCGCATCGCTGGAAACCTCTACTACGTCGGTAGCCGGGATCTCGCCGCATACCTGATTGCCACCCCTGAAGGGAGCATTCTCATTAATAGCAATCTCGCAAGTTCCGCGCCGCAAATCCTTGCCAACATCCGCGCCCTCGGCTTTGATCCGTCTGGCGTGAAGATACTGCTCATCAGTCATGCACACTACGACCATGCCGCCGGCAGCGCCGCTATCCTGCGGGCGACCCACGCTAAGTATGAAGTAATGGACGGCGATGCCCCGGTCGTTGAGAGCGGCGGCAAACCGGGTTACTTCGCCGGCACGATGCCGCAGTTTGCCCGTGCTAAGGTCGATCGCGTTCTGCACGACGGCGATGAGGTGACCCTCGGCGGCACAACCTTGGTTGCTCATCTTACGCCCGGCCACACCAAGGGCTGTACCACCTGGAGCTTGAAGATCGTAGACGGCGGCAAAACCTACAACGTCGTCATCGTGGGTAGTACCTCAGTGCTCGACGACTATAAACTTCGCGGCGACCCTCACTACCCCAATATGGCGGACGATTATGCACAAGCTTTTCGCGTCCTGCGCGGCCTTCCCTGTGACATCTTCCTCGGCTCCCACGCGCAGTTCTTTCACATGGACGCAAAATACGAGCGCATGAAGGCAGGCGATGCCGACCCCTTCGTCGATCCCGATGGGTATAAACGCTTCGTAGACGCCCAGGAGAAGGCGTATCAAGCAATACTGGCGAAGGTCTCCACCAGGTAGCTACTGTAGCAGACTTTCTTCGGACCGAAGCCGCAGGATACGGTCGATCGCATATGGCGCGCGCTGGTTGGCGGTGTGGAAGTGGCGAACCTGTAGCTCACCAAGTAGTCCAATGCCCATCATTTGTATACCCGCCAAAATCAACACACTGGCGAGCACAAATAACGGGCCATGATCGTCCGCCACATCCGCGTGGGTAAACATCTTGAGCGCAAGGAGCCACGCGGCCAAAGCGCCACCACCCACCAATCCAAGCGCGCCGATCGAGCCGAAGAAATGCAGCGGCCGCGTCATGTACTTCAGTAGGAAACGGATCGTCAGCAGGTCGAAAAAGACGCGGAAGGTTCGCGAAATGCCATAGTGGCTCTTGCCATGTTCCCGCTCGACGATCGTGATGGGAATCTCGCAGATGCTTGCGCCATACCACGACGCCAGGGCTGGGATAAAACGGTGCATCTCCCCATAAAGCGGTATATTTTGAATCACTTCGCGCCGGTACGCCTTGAAGGTAGTGCCGAAATCATGGATGGGCACACCCGAAAGCCGCGCCATCAGCCAGTTCGCCGCGCGGGAAGGGGCCTGCCGCGTCATGAAGTTATCGACCCGCGCCGTCCGCCAGCCGCTGACCACGTCGTAGCCCTCTTCCAGCTTGCCGAGGAAGAGCGGAATCTCATCTGGATCGTGTTGCAGGTCGCCGTCCATAGCGAGAATGAACTCGCCCTGCGCGTGATCGAAACCAGCCGCGAGCGCCGAAGTCTGACCGAAGTTCCGCCGCAGCTTGATTACCAGTACGCGACTATCAACCGCCGCGATCTCTTCCAGCAGCCGGTACGTCCGGTCCCGCGAACCATCGTCCACCAGCACCAGCTCAAAGTCGTCACCTGCCTGTTCCATCACCGCCTTCAATCGATCGTAAAGGGCGGTGACATTGTTTTCTTCGTTATGGAAGGGCACGACGACGGAGTATTTCGGCACCCCTACATCGTACTCCGGTTAATGCTGGAGCGGGTAGCTCTCGCGGCCTTCCAGCAACGCGGCGATCTGCTTGCCAAGGGAGTTCGCCAGCCCGCTTGCCCGATTCACCAGCACAACCCCTGCAAGCTCCCGCCGCGGATTGAAGAACGCATAGGAGGTAAAACCGCCCGTACCGCCATCGTGCCAGTAATCGCCCGAAGCCGGATCGAAGAGCCATGAGATCGCGATCTGCTGCAGCCCCGCGTCCGCCCGCACCTGATGCTGGAGCGTCACGGCCTGCTCCAATGCGGCGGGCGGATGCAGCTGTGCCTCCATATAAATCAGCATATCTCCGACAGTCGCATGAAGGCCGCCCGCCGGTGCAAAGGCGTCCAAATCCCAGGCCGAAGCAGGATCATCGCCATCGGTCAAGCCGCGCAGTGATGAGCTGTGCTCCCCAGCCGGAATGGCCAAATAGGTGTTCGTCATGCGCAGCGGTATCAGCACCTCGCGCTCGAGTAACGTCGTGTAGCTTATTCCCGCTTTCTCCGCGAGCCCCTGCCCCAGCAAAGCCGCTCCCGTATTGCTATAGACAAACGAAGCGGACGCCGGCCGGGCTACCCCACTCTGGCGAAGGTAGCCGTATAAATCCGCGAGCGAATAATCGGCATAGGGATTCAACGGATTCGCCGAATGAAAGTTCGTCGGCATTCGCGGCAGACCCGAACGATGCGTCGCCAGACTGAGTAGGGTGATCTCAGGTCCAGTCGGCTGGAGAACAGTACCCGGCGGAAGCAGCACACGCAATGGCGTGTCGAGTGAGACAGCCTTGCGTATCACCATTTGCGAGAGTACCAGCCCTGTAAACGTCTTCGTAATCGAGCCTATCTCAAACAAAGAGGCCGGTTTGGCGATCCCATACGTGAGCAGGCGGCGCTTACCATGGTCGATGACCCCTATAGCCACTCCTAACCCACTTGTCCCAGCCAGCGCCGGGTTTTCCGCGAAGGGTTTCAGCTCGGTATCCAACCTGGCTAAAAGCTCCGTAAACGGTAGCGGCTTTAAAGGCCCAGTCGTTGGCGATGCTTGAGAGGATGGCTTCGGTGACCGAGTTAGATGGACCGGCATCGCCGCGCCCTGAGTCCACGTCCCATCGATCGTCTCGGCGTCTGCTTTTCCTGTAAAGGTGCCGTGCAGCCGCGGCACCTCGAATCGGAGCTGACCGCTCTCGAACGCCGCATGGGTCGCTTCAATCCCAGGCGCTCCCTGATCCGGGCTGTCGAGCGCGACGAACTCCGCCCCCGCGCGATCGCTTCGCACATGAAGCACGGTGCGCAGTTCCCCGCGCGGCGTCCTGACAACTCCCATCCAGTCACCATCCACGGCCGATGGCTTCTCGGCGGCTGCAAACGGCACCACGCGCATAAACGCCAGTGGAAGCGCCGCGCCTTGCGTCCAGGTTCCGCTCAGCACCGCGCCATCCTCGCGCAGCTTGCCGGCATAATGGCCATGAACTACGGGCAGATTGAACGCCAGCTGCCGCTCTGCAAACGTGACGCGATCGGCGATCAATCCAAATACGTTTTGCGCGGGCGTGTCAAAGCTGAGGTATTCCGTCCCACTTCGATCGCTTTTGACGTGCAGCAGCAATGTAAGCGGTCCCGCCGGCGCATCGAGAACTCCTTTCCAGTCGCCGTCGATTGCCGACGGCACCGTCGTGGGCACAAAACGCGGTTGGAGATGCAGCACCAGAGGCGTGACGGTGTCTTGCGTCCAGAAGCCTGTGAGCGTCGCGCCGTCCACGCTCTCCTCGGCGCTGTAGCTGGCGTACAGCGAAGGAAATCCCAGTGAAAGATGCCGGCGGCTCAAAACGGCGCTCTCGGCGGGAATCGCGCTCACTCCCTGGTCGGGGCTGTCCAGAACAACCGCCAGCTTGCCCGTTCCGGCTTCCGTAAAATGCACAACAAGGTGGAGAGTGCCGAGCGTCCCTGTATAGTCGCCTGAAAGCGGAGGGGAGGCGGTTTGGGCGATTGCAGCCATGGCACAGAAGCTGCTCATCAACAAAAGCAAGATGCTCCTTAAGGCCATACGCTAAGTTAACAGATACACGCCTTGCTTCAGGTAAACTTAAGATGTGCCTCTTCCGACCGTCCGCTCCATTGTGCGCTTGACTACCTTGACGGTTCCGCTTCTAGGCTTGCCTGCCGCTGTTGCGCAGATGCCGGCCGTGCAACAGTCGATCGCGCTTGCCTCGGTTACTCTTCCCGACGCCCCTTCCGCGTTGCTTGTTCTTACAGCACAGAGTTCGTCGCCCGCGCAGAGCTCTTCATCCGTTCCGTCGGCGCAGCCCGCCCCAGCGCAGCAGGCTAACCCGGCGCAGCAGCCCACCCCAGCCGTAACACCGCCGCCATTGACCCCCGAGGAGAGGCGCGCCGCCGCCGAGGCACAGCTTCAAGCAGAACTGCACCAGCGCATGGCAGGTGTCGTCCCCAACTTCAATGCCGTGCTCGGTGGAACGGCGCTTCCTCTTAGTCCGGGTCAAAAGATGCGCGCGGCCTTCCGTAGCGCAGTGGACCCTTACCAATTCGGGCTGGCTCTTATCACCTCCGCTTACGGCCAGGCCACCGATTCTCATAGCTCCATCGACGCGAACGGTTTTCGTCATGGCTATGAACAGGGCCTGATCGGCTTTGGCAAGCGTTATGGTGCGGACTATGCCGACCAATTTGACGGCACGATCATCGGCAACGGCATTCTTCCCGTGCTGCTGAAACAGGACGCCCGCTACTACCGTATGGGAACGGGTTCCTTCAAACGGCGCTTCTTCTACTCCCTTAGTACAACGGTCGTCTGCCGGGGCGATAATGGAAAGTTGCAACCAAACTGGTCGAATGTTTTAGGAAATATCGCCGCGGGCGGCATCTCAAACGTCTACTACCCCAAGGCCGATCGCGGATTCGCGCTTACCATTGAGCAAGGCATGACGGTCACCGCGGAAGGCTCGTTCGGCGCGTTGCTGATCGAGTTTTACCCCGATATACGTAAGCACATCCACGGCAAGACGCTTCCCGCGCCTGTAGTCCCGGATACCTCGGTACATACGCCCTGACCGGTTTAGGGAGCATCAGCAAAATGAGATTTGGCGTTTACTGAATAGATCACTTCGCCGGGACGGGCATAATGCAGCTCTTCGCGCGCTTGATGCTCGATCGCGCTAGGATCGTGCTCCAACCGCTCTACATGACTCTTCAACGTGTCGTTCTCGCGCGTCAAACGACCTAATTCACTATCGAGCGCCACGCTATTTTGCCGCTTGTGTTGGTAGGCCGTAAGGCCATTTTGACCGAAGACGACATGATACCCAAGGCTAACCGCCAGTCCAGCCGCCGCGATCGTAGCCACCCGGCGGCGATTGCCAACCACCCATTGCCATCCGCGTCCGGTTCGCGCAAGTCGTTTTTGCGTTTGTATTTGAGCATCCACATTGATAGCTTGGAAGGTCCGCCACGCTTCGTCAAGCGTAAACATGAGGGAAGTACGTTTTAGGAATCTAGTGTGTACCGGATAGCTGACCGGCGCGGCATCAAATTATGAACCTGAAGCATAAAAGCGGCTTCTACCCTCGTTTTATGAACTTCGCCGTCTATTCGCATTCTTTCTAGGCAGCCAGAAAGCCGCGATGTTGCTATTCTGAATGAGCCGAACACGTACATCCAAGGAACTCAATGCTGACACTCGCTCGTCCCGCCGCCCTCCACCCGCTACGAACGACTACCGTTTCCGTCCGGGGACGAATCGTGTTATCCGTGACGGCCACGGCTTTGGTGGCGCTTGCGGCGCATGTCTCGATACCGCTTCCCTTCTCACCTGTTCCTTTAACGCTGCAGCCCTTTGCCGTGCTGTTAGTCGGCTTGCTGTTGGGGCCGGCGACCGCCTTTGCCACCATGCTTCTCTATCTCGGCGAAGGTGCCGCCGGGCTTCCGGTGTTCAGTCCCCTAGGACCGGGAGGTGTCGCCCAGCTGCTAGGGCCCACCGGAGGGTTTCTCCTTTCCTATCCGTTGGCGGCGGCCACCGCGGGCTGGTTGGTCCGTAACTTTCGCCCTATCGCCAATTCATTCGGCCGGGGCTTAATAGCCGCCACTGTGGCTACTGCGGTTATTTTTCTCTTCGGAGCGTCCTGGCTGGCCATCTTGCTTCATCTGCATCTTGGTGTGGCTCTGCGTCTGGCGGTCCTGCCGTTTCTCCCCGGCGAAAGCATAAAAATCCTTGCGGCCGCGACCCTTTACAGTGCCATGCACCCGAGCCGCCATATAAACTAATTTTTCTCCTACCGACTCGCCTCACAAGGAACAGAGCATCATGAGTACCAGTAGTGTGCTTCACGAGATCAGCATTGCCCATAGCCCTGACTCAGACGACGCCTTTATGTTCTATGGTCTCGCTACCGGTAAGGTCCGCGTACCCGGTTACAAGTTTACCCACGTCCTTACCGATATTGAGACGCTTAATCAACGCGCCATCGACGAGCAGTTCTTCGACGTGACCGCGATCTCTTTCCATGCGTACCCTTACCTGCAAGATCATTACGCCCTGATGCCTTGTGGTGGTAGCGTGGGCGACGGTTACGGACCGATGATCGTCGCGCCGCGCAAACTCTCGCTCGATGAAGTCAAAAAGCTGCGCATTGCGATCCCTGGTACCCTTACGACGGCTTATTTGACGCTTAAGCTCTTCTGTCCAGAGATCGAAACCGTTACTATGCCCTTCGATAAGATCATCCCCGCCGTCGTCTCGGGCGAGTTCGACGCGGGTCTTATCATCCACGAAGGGCAGTTGACCTACGCGACAGACGGCCTCGCAAAAATCCTCGATCTCGGCCAGTGGTGGCGCGAGCAGACGGGTCTCCCTTTGCCTTTGGGCGGCAACGCCATTCGCCGCAGCCTTGGGCCGGAGGTCATCAAGGTCACGACTACTGCCCTGCGTGACAGCATCCAGCATGCCCTCGACAATCGTGAAGCCAGCCTTGAGTACGCCATGCAATTTGCTCGCGATCTCGACACCACGCTTGCCAATCGATTTGTAGGCATGTACGTCAATGAGCGAACGCTCGATTATGGGGAGGATGGCCGCGAAGCCATCCGCAAGTTGCTCGAAATGGGCTACGAGAGGGGCATCATTCCCCATCGCGCGCTCGTCGAATTCGTCGGGTAAGCCGCCACGCCAAACGCCGGATTCGGTGGGCTTCATGTTATTCTGAGTCAGTTGATTAAGTCTGAAGATTTGGACAAATCCTTATCTTCACACTTGACGCAAGATGCAGTCACACAACATGGACGCGTAGCTCAGTTGGTAGAGCATTCGACTCTTAATCGACTGGTCGTAGGTTCGATCCCTACCGCGTCCACCATACTCCCTAAAAGTTGATAGAAAGACCGGCTTGCAGCGTCCGCGGTGCTTGCGAGAGGAACAGTGTGCGCCCGTCGGAGGACAGAAACGGCTGGTAGCCTTGCGCAAGCAAATTGGTGAGGTCGATTGACGCCTCAAGGCCAGGCGGTAGCAATCCCGGGCAACGTAAAGCCTGATGAAGCTGTACGCTCAGAAACGGCTGATCGGCAAACTCTCGGTAAGCATCAACCGGCGTAAGCAAATTTGCCGGTTGCCACCGGTAAACTGCTCGTACCTTGGTGCCCGTCGCCGGCAGTTTTCCATGCACCGCAAGTGCCGCCGACTGTGCCGGCCTTCGAGACAAACCGTTCAGAACCGCTGGAAGTGTCGCCGGCGTAGCCTCCGTACCAGATTGGTTCAGGGTAAAGGCGAGTGCCGCGCCACGGCTATACTCGACCGCCGCCCAGATGGCGGATCCAAGCGGCTGCGTTGCCATTGCATTAAACCCGCTCACCTGATAGCCGGGAGCGATAAGCCTAAAGCTCCCGGACAGTGTATCGGCTACAGCCGAGACTCGATCGCTGCCGAGCGATAGAAGGTCCGCTGAAGTAAGCGCGCCGCTCCCCGCAATCGTCACGCGGTCAAGACGATCCTGATAAACCGCAGCCTTGATCTGTCCGCGCCCCAATTTACGCGCCACGGCTATCTCCTGGTGGTGGCCCTTCTCCGTATGCACCTGTCCACGAATATCTGTCCCGGCGGTCGGCAACTCCGGCTCAATCGCGTTCAGGCTGGAAAACCCCTGCACATCACGCGATGTCGCCATGCGGTACCCCATGCTCCATCCGGACGCAGGCTCAACCATGACTCGTATAAATGGCTGCGCGACAAGCGCATGTCCAGACGTATGCACGGCATAAACTACACCGCCGCCCTCAAGCGTGACCATATCGCCGAGCTTCGTGCGTTGTGCGGTAGCCAACTGCATCGTCTGAAGCCCGGCCACTTTGCCCGCACTCGCCATCTCCGGATGCGACTGAAAGCTGGCAATCACCCGGGTGGTACTGTCAAAGCCGGTGCGTCGCTCAAATCCGGCGCTAAGGTCAGTTGAGGGTCCAACGCCCGCCGGTGTACCGCCCGCGCCCGTGTCCGCTCGGAGCACCACGCTCGAACCATCGGCTTCAGCCGAATCCGTGGTCAGCACGCTGTGCAGTCCGCCTCGCCCGAACCCGCCACCGCCACCTGCTACATCGGCGCGGCCTCGTGTAGAGGCTATCGAATGTTCCGTGGCGCTTGATGAAATCATGGTCATCTGTCCGTCTTCAACCAAGCGCAAAATGGGACGATTAGCCGCTGACCGCAACGTCCAGGTCCAATCGTCTGGGGGATCATCGGCCTTTCGGCGCTCTGCCGGCAGCCATGATGTCGCATCGAACATCGTGCTCAGCGTTAGGTTTACAACCGAGCGCGCACCCGAACGTACTTGCAGGGCTGGTTTAGTGGCAGGTATAAAAAGAGCCGCCGTAGCCTGCAAGTTATATATTCCCGGAGACAGATTGCTTATTAAGTAATGTCCGTGGAGATCGGTAAACGCGCGTGCAGCTACAGAAGCATCTGCAGCCGTGACCTGCACTAAAACACCTAGCTGCGCTACACCCGTCGCATCGCGCACCAATCCGGTGATCGCGGACTGCTGAGCGAGACACAGCGCGCCCGGCATCCACAGGAGCCAAAACGCGAGAGCGAATTCATATCTGGAACGCTGCACAGTATTGAGTCCTCTGCGCGCCGATGCTCTCCTAAATGGAACATGTGGAAGCTTGCCACACCGCGAGTCGAGCGCTCTCAACCAGTCTTCACCTGCCGTCCGCGTGACTGTGTTGCGTATAGCGCGCCTCCCTCTTTAAACCGGCTTAGTCAATGACAAACGGAGCGGTTTCCGCAAGCTGCTGTTTACCGATGCCATCATTAATCTTAATTGTGAGTTGGTATTTGCCCGGTTGCAGGCTGGCCAAAGGTAAAGTGCGCTCCAAGGTCACCTGGTCCGCGTTGGGATTGGTCTTTGAAGTCAGCTCTTGCGTGTTGAGAATGGATTTGTTCGTAGTCATGTCCATGATTTGATACTCGACGGTCGCGCCATTCTGCTTGCTCTTCTCATCGATCCCGAGGTTGTACACCTGCATCCAGAAGTTGAGATTCTGTCCGCGATGAAAGATCACCGGAACCGCTACACCAGTGGGTACACGCGGCCGGATGCGCGTATTGCCGATAACAAAGTTACCCGCGCCTATGTCCTTCGATGGTACGCGCTCCATTTGATCGGCAAGGATGAGTGAAGACGCCGACAGCTTGTCATCATCGTACTTAGGCACGTTGATGCTACGGCGCCAAGTTCCGATGTGGTCCGGGTTGTTCACATCTTTAATAGCAATGTCGATCCGGTACAGTCCAGGGCGCAACGGCAGCGACTTCCAATACACAGACATATTGTTCTTCGTGCGCGCAAGCAGCTCGCTCGGCACCTGCACGTTTACCGTGTCTTCAAAAGTCTGAATGGGCTTGTGATTCAGATTGGTCACGCGGCCGAGAATGTTTACCGTCCCCATGGCCACGCCCTCTTTATTCGAGAAAGTAATGTCGCCATTGCGAATTTGAAGCGTTAACGGCACCAGTACCGTGTCGTTGGTCACCTTCACGTAATCCGTGCGCACATCGAAGAGAAAAGGCGGCCCCGTCAGGATCTTGGAAGTGGCGATAAAGGCTTCGAGATCCTTAAATTTGATCGGCGGCGGAGCCATGATCTTGGCCGCCAAGCTAACCCGGTCGAACTGCTTCGACTGGTTCTGCGAGGACATCGGCCCCGCGCCCAGTTGCTCCAACCCGCCACCGGAGAACCGGTCGGCTTTCTTCGCTTGTCCCTGCTGCTCATAGAGCGTTTCGCCCGCGCCGGGAACGTGTTTCAGCGCGTCCTTCTCCGAGCGGTCGATCGTCATGTGATAGTCGCCGCACATGCAGGTGTCGACAAACTCAAGATCGATGTTGTCGCCGATTCCCTCAAGATACCGGTAGTGCCAAACTTCAAACGGAAACGTCGAGGTGCTGCCGCCCCCTTCTTCCATCGGCCGCTCATAGTTGCCGCCGCTCGGGTGGGAGTCGATCGAATCCGGCTTGCCGTAGGCAATATAGATGTGGCCCCGGTCCGTGCGCCAGCCGGCCTTACCTGCCGCAAAATGCTCGTTAGCATAAGCAATGCGCGCGTAGTGCTGTTCGCGAAACTCATTATCGGGAGAGTCGGGGTTGGGATTGCGCCGCAGCCAGAACTGCTCGATGAACTGATCGCGCTCTTCATCGTTGCTCAACCCTTTAAAAGTCTCCAACTCCTGGTCGGTGATGATCCAGCGAACATCCTCATCCAACCATTTCTTGTAGACGCCTTTGATTTCGTTGCGGAGCGCCTTCTGCTGCTTGAACTTCTCTTTATCGCTCAGCGGACGTTTCAGCGGATCGGGCTTTTCCACCGCGGGTGCCGTCTGCACCACACCATCTGCTGGACGTGCCGCCGGAGCATCCTGCCCATGCATCCAGTTACCTCCCGCAAGAGTGGCAAGGGCTAGAGTGGCGGAGAAAAGACGGCTGTACTTTGTCATTGGCAGAGGTACTCCCAGGTTCACCTCACATTGTAGGGCTAACGAACGCTCACAGCAAGCCGCGTCGTTTAGGTTGCCTCTATTCTCGTTAATTCTCGCGTTTGCCAATGTCTTCAGCCATGGCGAGTTTTTACCTATCGCGCGAAGATGGAACACGATACCCTTCTGCTACGTACATCATTTCAAAATGGTCCGCTCTCTACCCGGCACGGTATCCGTCCCGGCCCTGAGGAAGAAAGAAGCAATGAGTAAGACAAAGAAGATACTCCTGATCGCCGGCATCCTTCTCGTCATTGCCGGTGTGGTCGCCGGTACCATTCTGAACAGCAAAGGCAAGGTGATCCCTGTCGCCACCACGAAAACCTCGCGCCAGGACCTCGTCTCGATCGTCAGCGGCACCGGGCAGATCAAGCCGAAGACCTACGTCAACATTGGCGCAACCGCTTTCGGACGCATCACCCACCTCAATGTCAAGGAAGGCGACCGGGTGAAGGCCGGCACGATCCTTGCCACGCTTGAAAATATCCAGCCTCAGGCCACGGTCGCCGCGCAGCAGGCTACCATCGCCTCCTCGCGCACCGATGTCAATTCGTTTCTGGCCGCTGAAAAGACTGCGGAAGCCAATGTGACGCAAGCCAAAGCCGATCTCGAGCAGAAGCAGCTCGACTACAACCGCTCGCTTGCCCTCTACAACGATAAGCTAATCGCCAAGCAGGATTACGACGCCAAAAAAGCCGCCTTCGATGTCTCCTCGGCGACGCTCGCCCAGCGGCAGGCCGCTCTCGCCCAATCGCTCGCCCAAACCGAGTCGCAGCGCGGTCATGTCCAGCAAGCCGTCGCGAGCCAGCGCTCCAACTACGACGCGCTCGACAAGACCGTCAGCCGCGCCCCCTTCGACGGCCTCGTCACCAACGTCCCCGTGCGCGAGGGCGAGACCATGGTCACCGGCATCCAAAACGCTCAGGGCTCCACCTTAATGACCCTCGCCGACATGTCCGTCATCACCGCCGAGGTCAAGGTCGACGAGACCGACATTGTCAACGTCCGCATGAATCAGCCCGTCGATGTAACGGTTGATGCTTTACCTGGGCGCGTCTTCAAGGGTCACGTCACGGAAGTAGGCGATCAGGCCCTGCTCCGCACCACTGGCGTCGCGACCAGCCAGAGCACCACCGGTACCGAAGAGGCCAAGGACTTCAAGGTCGTCGTTACCCTCGATCAGGTCTCCGGCAGCAACAACGATGAGTTGCGCCCAGGCCTCTCCACCACCGCCAAGATCACCACCGCGCACCAGGCCAATACATTGACTATTCCCATCCAGGCGCTTGTACAGCGTTACGCCGAAGTCGAAAAGGCACTCGCGGCCAATAACGGCAAGGAGCCGAAGAGCACGGCCGACGCACCCACCACGCCACGCTCAAAGGCGCTGCCTGTGCAAGGCGTCTACATATTGGCCAAGGAGAAGAACAAGCTGCGTGCTGTCTTTGCCTCCGTGACCACGGGCATAACTGGCGCGACCGACATCGAAGTCCTCAGCGGCCTCAAAGAGGGTGACGAGATTGTCACGGGCCGTTACAAAGTCCTTCGCGTCCTTAAGAGCGGGACGCAAGTCAAAGTGGATAACTCGGTCGAAACCAACACCTCTTCCGATTCGGATAAATAACCCTCCATGGCGGCGGAACCATTCTTGCGCCATGAACGTACTATGCTGGAGCCTGTAAGGCTGGAGTCGCACGATGCCCGCTGAAGCACTAATCGATATCACGGAAGTTGCCCACCCGAACGCCGACGGCCCGCACGAAGGCGACGTCATCGTCACGGATAATCTCTGGAAGACCTACGAGATGGGCGACCAGCAGGTCCACGCACTCCGCGGCGTCAACCTCCGCATCCGCCATAATGAGTACGTCGCGATTATGGGCCCGTCCGGCTCGGGCAAGTCGACCTTGATGAACTTGATCGGCTGCCTTGATTCCCCCACACAGGGCAAATACTGGCTCAACGGCCACAACGTCTCCGAACTGAACGACGACCAGCTTGCCCGCATCCGCAACAAGGAGATTGGCTTCGTCTTTCAGACCTTCAACCTGCTGGCCCGCGCCACCTCGCTCCATAATGTCGAACTGCCGCTGATCTATAACGGCACCCCAGCCGCCGAGCGCATCGCCCGCGCCAAGGAGGTCCTCACCTCCGTCAACCTCGGCACGCGCATGATGCACAAGCCGAACGAGCTCTCCGGCGGTCAGCGTCAGCGTGTCGCCATCGCTCGCGCCTTGGTAAATCATCCGTCCATCATCCTCGCCGACGAGCCCACGGGCAATCTCGACTCGAAGACCGGCGACGAGATCATGGCCCTCTTCGACGACCTCCACGCAAAGGGCAACACCATCGTCCTCGTCACCCACGAGCCCGACATCGCCGAATATGCTCACCGCGTCGTCACCATCCGCGACGGTGTTGTAGCCAGCGATCGCGTCTCCACCCGCGACCGCTCGCACATTGAAGCGCGCCTTGCCGCCGCCCCACCCAAGACCGACTATTAAACCTATTCGCCGGCTTTAACCAGTTTGGCCAACACCTCAGGTCTCCAGCGCTCCCGCGAGCTTTGCTCCATCTCATCCACCCGCCGCAGGGCAATCTCGTAAGCCGCCCGGGCTTCGGCCTTCCTCCCCAGACTCAGCGCCGCGTCGCCCAGTGCAAGATTCGCGTCGAAGCCTTCCGGCACGACAGCTACCGCCTGCCGGGCCGCCGCCAGCGCGCCTTCCGGGTCGCTCTTCAACTTCTCGCGTGAGGTCTCCTCGTAGCCCAAAGCGTCCGCCTCCGGCAAGCTGAAGTCGCCCTGAAACACAGCCACGCCGTTTGCGATCACCTCGTCCGGCTTGCGTTCAAACAGCCGCTGGTAGGGATTACGCACCTTTGTACCAAACTCAAATCCGTTCAGGTCCGCGAAGCTGACGAGCACCGGCCCATGCACCACCGGCGGCAGATGAATGGCGTATTCATACATCGTGTCGTCCGTCGGTAGCAGCTTGCACGGGATGCCGTAGTCGCTCGGCAGCAGAAACGGCGCGGGAAAGTAGGCAAACCAGCACTCTTTCACCCCGCGCGCGTCCGTCCATTGCTTAACCCATTTCAGTTCCTGTCCCCACTCCGTCGCCGAATCTGAAAAGTAGAGGTTCGTCTTCGCAGCCCCGCCCCAGAGCGCGTTCGCATAAGGCATATAGTTCGGAAACATCCGCACAGAATCCACTCCATGCCACAACAGCAGCCCCGCCACGGGATAAATCCACGCCCGGCGCTGTCCGATCAGCCAACCCGCTCCGCCGCCCGCGAGCGCGAACGCAAATGGAAACACGGGCAGTACATGCCGTACCCCAATATTCAGCGGCCCCGCCATCGCGACCGCCAGATAGAACATGGCCGGAAGAGCCAGAAAGAAAAGCTCGCGCGGACGCCGCACCCGACCCGTCGCGAACGCATACACGCTGATCCCCAGAAGTCCCAGTACGCCAAGACTCCACTTCAACGAAAGAATCGCCGGAAAATAAAACCATTGCCCATGCGCGTAGAGCTTGCCGAAGATATACGTCGGCATGTATGCGCCCACGCGCTGCACATCCACGAGCCCGTAGAGATAACTCTCCGGCAGCAGATGGTGCGCCGCACAAAATGCAATCGCTCCCCTCACCCCCGGCGACAGTGTCTTCATCTGCCCGGCGAGCGGCGGCAGCACCACACCCACCGGGTGCATCGCATACCGGAAACTGTAAACGCCCCAAAGCACAAACAGCGCGCAAGCCGCAATCGTCGCCAGGCCGCCCACCATGTTTTGGATCTCATTCACCGGCCGGCGCCGAGTCGCCCGCCAGCGCCCCGCTAGCTCGCCCGCCGCCAGTAGCAGCAGAATAGGCAGCAGCAACACCGCCGAGTGCTTCGCCACCAGCGCCAGGCCGCACGCCAACCCGCAGAGTACCGCTCGCTCCCACCGCATCGCCTTCACAAACCGGTAGAACGTATACACCGCCGCGAAGAAGCCGCACGCCGCGCCGGTGTCCGTCGTCACAAAAGGCGCATTCGTCAGCACGGTCGGATCGAAGACGAACAAGGTCATCGCGATCAGCCCAGCCGTCGTCCCAAACATCTCTCGCCCCGCGAGAAACAGCAGCAACGCCAGCGTCAAACCAAACACCAGCACCGTCATATGAATGCGGAACAACAACGTGTCCGCGCTGTACTTTCCGCCATATTGGGGATCGTTCCGAAACAGTAGCTCCCGCCCGCCGTAGTACGCCTCGGACTTGAAGTATCGCCCCTTGCGCGGCGCAATCTTTAGATCCAGCCCCAGCAGCGGCAACGTGGCCACCAGCTTCACCAACGGCGGATGCTCCGGATTCAAGCTGTACTCCCGGTGCTTCCAGTTCATATAGCCGGAATAGATATGGTCGCCCTCGTCCCAGCTCGGCGACTCCTGGCGCGTCGACAAGCCCACCTCCGCCGCCATCGCCAGCAGTAGGCACAGGACGCTCGCCCACACCCAAGGCGTCTTAATCATCAGCTCCTCCGTAGAACGAGATCATACCCCGGCGCGCGTCGACTATGCCTTACTCATCTTGAGAACCGCCGAAGCCCGATGGTAGACTCGAATCACCATTAGCGTTTCGACGCACCCATTTGCCCCTAGAAAGTTTGGAACCGCACCATGGTCTATGTACTGGTTTTCCTCCACGTCGTCGTTTGCCTCTTCCTTATCGGCGTCGTCCTCCTGCAGCAGGGCAAGTCAGCCGATCTTGCCGGTGCCTTCGGCGGCCAGGGTTCGCAGACCGCTTTCGGACCTCGCGGCGCGGCCAACCTTCTTACCAAGCTAACGACCTACGCGGCGATCCTCTTTATGCTGCTTTCGATCGGCCTCACGATTCTGCTCTCGCGCTCGAGCGGCGACCACTCCGTGCTCTCCGGCACTTCGACGACTAAGTCGCAACAGAAGAAGTGAAATCCTGCATCTGCAGGACTTAGCAGGAGGCTATTCCGGCACTTACACAAGGTGCTTCGCCGCGACTCAACCCAGCAGATCGGTAAGCGCCGGCATGTCATCCTCTTGTCTCTGCTACAAATCTTATGGTTCGTGAGACCTTTCCCGTCGGCGCGCTTCAGTGCAACTGCTCTATCCTTGGCGACGAGTTCTCCGGCGAAGCCATTGTCGTCGACCCCGGCTCCGACATCCCACGCATCCAGGCTGTTCTTATCCGGCACCAGCTCACGGTAAAGCAAATCCTCGTCACCCACGCCCACATCGATCACATCGCGGGAGCCCAGCAACTTAAAGCGCTCACCGGCGCGCCGATCTTCTACAACCAGCTCGATCTGCCACTTGTCGCCATGATGGACGTACAGGCCGGTTGGCTCGGCGTTCCCGTACCCGAGGTCGCACCGCCCGATGACACCCTCCGCGACGGCCAGACCGTTGCCCTTGCCGGTCTCGCCGGCAACGTCCTCCACACCCCCGGCCATACGGAAGGCAGCGTCTGCCTGCATCTTCCAGCTGAGAACCTTCTTCTCGCGGGCGACACGCTCTTCGCCGGTTCTATCGGCCGCACCGATCTCCCCGGCGGCGACACGCGCGCCCTGCTCCGATCGATCCATAACCGCCTGCTTCCCCTCCCCGAGACGACTATCGTCATCCCTGGCCATGGCCCCGCCACAACCATCGGCTATGAGCGCGACACGAACCCTTTCCTGCAATAGCAGAAAAGCCGTCCATTGATCACATGCGTAAATTCGGATTACAGTTGAGCAGCACTATCTCGTTCTTTCAATGACAAGCTCTATCCGTCGTAATCCTTCCCAAAACTCCTCCACCCGCGTCAGCAAACTGACCACGACCCGGTTCGGCTCGCCCATTCCGTAGAACGCTCCGGGATGCACCACCACCTCCTGTTCCCTCAGTAACGTCTCCGCTGAAGCCGCTACCCGAAGCACCGCGCTCCAACCCGCCTCGGCCTCAAGCATCGGCAGCCCCGAAGCGAGCAGCGCCGACACGTTTGCCCGAATCCGATCCAAAATCTGCGCTTGTATTTCGCCCGCCCCTGCCAGCCATCCCGGCAGAGCGAGCTGCATCGGCGCGTTCATCGACAGAAAAGTATCGGCAATCACCTCAAGCCGCCGCAGCGCCTCGCGTCGCACACTCTCCGGTCCCAGCGTTAACACCCAGGCCACCTTCATCTGCGGCAGCCCGGCGATCTTGCTCATCCCGCTCAGCACGAACGTCAGCACCTCGCTCGCTTCCGCCGCGAAGCTCGGCTGCCGCGCGGCCTCTACCAGAGGGTAATCCAGGAAGACCTCATCCACAATCAGAGCCAGCCTGTACCGCGCGCAGAGCTCTCGCAGCCGTGCCCGCTCCTCCGCGCCCGTCCAATGGCCTGTGGGATTATTCGGATGTACCACCAGAATCGCCCGTGTCCGGGGCCCGATCCGCCGCTCCAGCTCCGCAAAGTCGATCCACCACCCATAGTCGTGGAACAGCGGATAAGTCCGTAGCCGTACATCGTGCAAGTCCGCCAGAAAATCGAACAGCGGATATCCAGGCTGCGCCACCAGTACGTCATCCCCCGCATCGCACAGCAACCGGAAAAGATGAGCGTACCCCTCGCTTGTACTCGTCGTCAGCGCCACCGCGTCGGGGTCGACTACAGCTCCGTGTCCCTCGTAGTAGGCCGCGACTGCTTCCCGCGCCGGTCGCATTCCCAGGGGATCGGGGTCGTACACCAGCCCCGCCGCGGCGCTGAGAGGCGCGAGCACAGCCTCGGAATCATACTCAAAGCCGCAGACCGTAGGATTCGAAACCGTGAGGTCGACCAGCGTTCTACCCGCGGCCTGAGCCGCCGTCCGCGCGGCCCGGCCGCACCGATCTCCCCGGCGGCGACACGCGCGCCCTGCTCCGATCGATCCATAACCGCCTGCTTCCCCTCCCCGAGACGACTATCGTCATCCCTGGCCATGGCCCCGCCACAACCATCGGCTATGAGCGCGACACGAACCCTTTCCTGCAATAGCAGAAAAGCCGTCCATTGATCACATGCGTAAATTCGGATTACAGTTGAGCAGCACTATCTCGTTCTTTCAATGACAAGCTCTATCCGTCGTAATCCTTCCCAAAACTCCTCCACCCGCGTCAGCAAACTGACCACGACCCGGTTCGGCTCGCCCATTCCGTAGAACGCTCCGGGATGCACCACCACCTCCTGTTCCCTCAGTAACGTCTCCGCTGAAGCCGCTACCCGAAGCACCGCGCTCCAACCCGCCTCGGCCTCAAGCATCGGCAGCCCCGAAGCGAGCAGCGCCGACACGTTTGCCCGAATCCGATCCAAAATCTGCGCTTGTATTTCGCCCGCCCCTGCCAGCCATCCCGGCAGAGCGAGCTGCATCGGCGCGTTCATCGACAGAAAAGTATCGGCAATCACCTCAAGCCGCCGCAGCGCCTCGCGTCGCACACTCTCCGGTCCCAGCGTTAACACCCAGGCCACCTTCATCTGCGGCAGCCCGGCGATCTTGCTCATCCCGCTCAGCACGAACGTCAGCACCTCGCTCGCTTCCGCCGCGAAGCTCGGCTGCCGCGCGGCCTCTACCAGAGGGTAATCCAGGAAGACCTCATCCACAATCAGAGCCAGCCTGTACCGCGCGCAGAGCTCTCGCAGCCGTGCCCGCTCCTCCGCGCCCGTCCAATGGCCTGTGGGATTATTCGGATGTACCACCAGAATCGCCCGTGTCCGGGGCCCGATCCGCCGCTCCAGCTCCGCAAAGTCGATCCACCACCCATAGTCGTGGAACAGCGGATAAGTCCGTAGCCGTACATCGTGCAAGTCCGCCAGAAAATCGAACAGCGGATATCCAGGCTGCGCCACCAGTACGTCATCCCCCGCATCGCACAGCAACCGGAAAAGATGAGCGTACCCCTCGCTTGTACTCGTCGTCAGCGCCACCGCGTCGGGGTCGACTACAGCTCCGTGTCCCTCGTAGTAGGCCGCGACTGCTTCCCGCGCCGGTCGCATTCCCAGGGGATCGGGGTCGTACACCAGCCCCGCCGCGGCGCTGAGAGGCGCGAGCACAGCCTCGGAATCATACTCAAAGCCGCAGACCGTAGGATTCGAAACCGTGAGGTCGACCAGCGTTCTACCCGCGGCCTGAGCCGCCGTCCGCGCGGCCCGCACCGCCGCGGCCAACGCGCTCTCCCCTAAGTCCCAGCCCGTTCGCCTTGAAAACTGAGTCGCCAACGCAATCTCCGTAACCATGCTCCCATACAATCGACACAAACCATGGAACCGCACCCCGCTCTCATTGAAGCCGTCCTCTTCGACTACGGCCAGGTCCTCTCCGGTCCGCCCAATCCCGCCGCCTGGGCCCGGATGCGCGTGATCAGCGGCCTGGACGAAGCAGCGCTCCAGCATGGCTACTGGCTCCCGCGGCATGAATACGACCGTGGCAGCCACACGGGCGCGGGCTACTGGCGGCTCGTCGGCGAAGCTCATAACCGTATATTCACGCAAGATCAGATTGCGGCTCTCGTCGGGGCCGATATCGCTTTGTGGACAGACCTCAACCTTCCGATGCTTGCCTGGGCGCAGCACCTGCAGGCTGCCGGCATCCGCACGGGCATCCTCTCGAATCTGGGCGACGCGATGGCCGCCGGCGTGCTCACTAAGTTCGACTGGATTGGCCGCTTCGACCACTGCACCTGGTCCCACACCCTGCGGCTCGCCAAGCCGGAGCCTGAAATCTACCGCCATGCCGCCGAAGGTCTCCAAACCGCTGTTGAGAACATTCTCTTTATCGACGATCGTGCCGATAACGTGGAAGGTGCCCTTGCCGCCGGAATGCAGGCCATCCAGTACACCGGCCACCCCGCCTTCCTCGCCGCCATGGAGGCACGCGGCTTAGGCTATCTGCTCCAGCCGGAGCTTCACCCTGACCGTGCAACATCTTAGTACGAAAGTAATGTGCAATCCGCTGGAAAGGATTTAGAGTACATCTCACGGTACGTTTTGCCGGATATTCTTGCTTTGCATCTCAAGTTTCTTCCGTATTTCATGGACATAAAAGGTCGGGCCGCAACCTGAGCACTTACCGCGGTCGAGAGCCATGCATAAAACGTCAAAAATCGTTCGCGCCGCGCGCTCCCTCTTCGCCATCCTTGGCCTCCTCGCCGGCCTGCCATGCGCGTCGCCATCACAGGCTCCCGGCCCGCAGCAACTCGCCTTCGCCGGTCTGCACTCCGTCGCCCAGCAGGGCCAGTTCAACGCTGTCGCTACCGATTCTTCCGGTAACCTCTTCCTCCTCCTCGACCAGAGCGACGGCGTCCGCCTGCTAAAAACGGACGCGACCGCCACTAACATCCTCGCCCAGGCTTCCTTGGGAGCCGCCGGAGACCAGGGCCTCGCCATGGCCCTCGACCCCTCCGGCAATCTCTACGTCACCGGCCAATCGACCTCCGGCGCGCTCTCCGGAACTTCCGGCGCGGCTTACGTCCATCCGGCCGATGCATCCGCCAACTCGTTCATCGCAAAATTCAATCCCTCCCTCACCCTCCAGTGGGTCACCTTCGGCGGCAGTGGACGCGCCCCAGCCTCCGCCATCGCCGCCACCGCCGACGCTGTCTTCATCACCGGCCTCATCTACGGCAATGGCCTTCCGGTCACCCCCGGGGGTATCATCCAGGCCCCGCTCGAAGGCAGTCGCCAGAACGGCTTTGTGGAAAAGTTCTCCGCCGACGGCTCTGCCCTTCTCTACGCCACCTATCTCAGCGGAGCCGGGGGCGACACCTCTCCGCTGGTCATTGCCGCCGACGCTCACGACGCAGCTTACGTCGCCGGCTTTACCACCGCGCCGGGATATCCGACCACCCCGCCCGGTTTTCCCGGCACCTATCCCGCGCTGATTCCTCGCTACGTCGGCAACGCCGCCACGACTGGCTTTCTTACCGAGCTTACCCCCGCCGGGGATGGCCTTACCCTTTCAACCTACATCCCCGGCACCGGTATCACCTCGCTCGCCATCGACGCCGCCGGCAACACGCTCCTCCTCTCCGGCAATATCGCACCCGGCCAGTTTCCCGTCGCCTCCGCCGCGACGCCCATGGCCGCCATCAACTACCAGGTCCTCTTCCGGATGCCGCTTGATGGTTCGAGCGTCCTCTCTTCGACCATCCTCGCCCCCGGCAACGAATCGTATCTTACGCCCGGACCGAACGGCACCGTCTGGGTGGACGGCCCGCTCAGCACACCGCTCCTTCCTTCGTCCAGCGTCTCCGACATCGGCACGGCTTTCGCCCTCCGCGTCTCCCCTCAGGGTACCTCCGGCCAAACAGTCGTCGACGAGGCCTTCCGTTTCGGCGGCCTCGCCTCCACCAACCCCAGCTTCGCCGGCGTGGTCACGACCCTTACCTCCTTAGCTGTCGACTCCGCCGGCTCCGCCCTGATTGCCGGAGGGGTCGCCCCGACCGCAAGCTCCAGCCTGCTTGCCACGCAGACCTTCGATCTCCCGCTCACCAACGCCCCCACGACGGCGTTTCCTTCAGCCCTGCGCGACGCCGTTGTCACCGCGGCAAGCTGTCCGAATAGCAGCGCCTGCGCCGGGAGCGCCGCCTATCTTGCCCGCGTCACCCCCTCCGACGGAGCCTCGCTCACCCTCTCCACCGACGCATCGCCTACCATCCTCCTCCGCAATCTTGGCTCCGCCCAGGCTACCGGCCTCCAGATCGCCCCGAGCGGCTTTACCGAAACCAACACCTGCGGCCAAGCCCTCAACTCCGGTCAGGAGTGCACCATCGTCCTTAGTGGCGCGGGCCCCGGTACCCTCACCGTCTCCGCCGCCAACGCCACCACCCAGGTCGCTACCTTAGCCGCCGTCCCGGCAGGAGTTACCCCGCAAACCCTTGTCTTTTCCCCCCGCGAGCTCGACTTCGGCATCCAGACCGCCACCAGTCCCGCGGCCACCCGCACTATCACCGTCACCAACCTTGGCGCATCCACCGCCACCTTCACCTCCGCGCTAGCCGCTTCGCCCACCCTCAACGGCCACGGTGTCACGCCCCCCTATATCCTTGCCGAAACCTCCGCCGGCGACTGTCCCGTCTCCGGCGACGTCACCGTAAAGCAGCTCGCCGCTGGAGCAACCTGCCATATCACCCTTAGCTTCACGCCTTCAAGCCTCGCCGCCAACGACGGTCCCATCCAGGCCGACTGGAAGATCGGTTCCGGACCCACCCCGGGCAATGTTCTCCTCACCGCCTTTGGACAGGCCGCCTCTCTGTCCCTATCCTCTACTACCCTTGACTTCGGTACCCAGTTCTACGGCGGCCTCACCTCACCCCGCTTCCTCTATATCTCCAACAGTTCCGCCGACACCATCGCCCACACCCCAGTCACCAGCCTCTCCGACCCAGCCTTTACCGTCATCGACGGTTGCCCCGCCCAGCTCAACCCGCACACCATCTGCCAGCTCCAGGTCGTCTACACCTCGGCCGCCGCCACCGCCACCGACTCCGCCACCCTCGCGCTCGACCAGGGCCTCTCCGTACAAGTTATCGGCCTGACCATACCCCAGCCCTCGGTCAACGGCAGCACCGCACCGCCGAGCCTCTCCGTTTCTCCTACGACCTCCTCATTTTCTACGCCCGTCCCCGTTACCGCCGTCTCCACCGCTACGCAGACCGTCACCATCCAGAACACCGGCACCTCGTCGTTCGGCCTCGTCCTTTCGCTTACCGGCGACTTCACCGACCAGACCGGCTGCACCGCCGTCTTGGCGGCCGGAGCCTCCTGCAACGTCGTCCTCTCCTTCGCTCCTTCACAGCCCGGCTCCCGCACCGGCCTGCTTGGCGTCACCGCCGGCAGCGGCACCAGCCCCGTCTACGTTACGCTCAGCGGCACCGGCACCCCGATCCTTCCCCCGAACAACGGTACGCTCGATTTCGGCAATATCCCCGTAGGCCAGCCCGCCGTGCAGTGGTATAAGGTCTCACAGCCTTTCTCCACCCTGACCGCCGCCACCCTCAACCCCAACTTCAAAGCCGTTCTGGTGGAAGATTTAGGCCAGGGCCACGGCACGCCGCCCTCCACCGCCTTTCTCTCCGCCACCACCGGCTCCTGCGCGAATTGCTGGCTCGGCCTCCAGTTCACCCCGCCGGCCGGCGGCGCACAGACGACCTCGCTCAAGCTCCTCTCCGCCCTCGGCGGCAACCCCTACGTCCTTGCCCTGACTGGCAACGGTCTTCCTCCGCAAGGCGTTACCGTTACCCCCACCTCCGCCAGCTTCGGCCCCATCGCCGCCGGCAGTTCCTCCGCTCCCCAGAGCTTCACGATCACCAATCAGACCGCCGGGGCCATCTCCGTCAGTACGCCCATCCTTAGCGGCGACTTTGTTCTCAGCAACGCCAATACCGGCTCTCCCTGCACCACTCTTAATCCGGGAGCTTCCTGCATCGTCGCCGCGGCCTTCGCTCCCACCGCGACCGGCCAGCGAACCGGCACCCTCACGGTCGCCGCTGGAGGCACATCTGTATCCGCCGCACTCTCCGGCTCCGGTCTGCCCGATCCCGCCGTCGCCTTCAATCCCACCGCTCTAATCTTCAATAATGTTCCCGGCCCCGCCGCTACCCAGCAGACTATTACCGTCTCGAATACTGGCAGCGGCCCGTTGACTATCGGTACACCCACCAACACGTCCGTGGCCTTCGGTAGCTCTTCCGCCTGCGCCACCCTTGCACCCGCCGCCACCTGCACAATCACCGTGACCTATACTCCCGGCGCGGCGCTCGCAGCGGACACCCTCCAGGTCCCGGTTACCGGTACCGTAGGCGGCTCGCCTGTTATTACCAATTACCCCCTTGCCCTCTCCGCCACCTACACCTCGGCCACCGCCGGGCTTCAGATCACCCCCGGCATCGCCAACGTGGGCCCCTTCCCGGTCGATACCATCGGCGGCACCCGTCAGTTTACCGTCAACAATCTCACCGCCAAGTCCCTCGCCGTCAACGTCGATCTCCCGCGCGAGTTCCTCCTTGCCGGCGCGCCCTGCGCCACCCTTGCTCCCAACGGTTCCTGCACCTTCTCCGCTACCTTTATTCCCGTCACGGCGGGCGACATCACCGGCACCCTTACCGTGCAAGGCATCCCCACCGACGGCAGCGCACCCGTGGGCGGTATCGCCTTCCTGGAAGGCTTCGGCACGGGTACCGGCACGCTCGCCATCACGGGCGGCACCGCCTTCGCGAACAATACCGTCAACTTCGGCCAGGTCGCCTCGGGCCAATCCGCCCGGCAGACCCTTACCGTCACCAATACCTCCACGGCGGGAACCGTTACCATCCGCCGCATCACCAGCCGGTATCCCTTTCTTGCCTCCTCCACCTGCGGGCCTACGCTTGCCCCTAGCGACACCTGCGCCGTAACGCTCGCCTATACGCCACTAAACCAGATCGCCACCGGAGCCATCATTCCGCCGCCCGCCACGGATACCGGCACACTCACCCTTGAAAGCGATGCTCTCAGCAGCCCCGATACGCTTCGCCTGACCGGCACAGGCAGCCCGACGGCCGTCCCCTCCCCGACCGGCATCGCTCCTACGGCTAGCTTCAACGCCAGCCAGAACTCCCTCACCTTCGCTCCTACCGCCATAGGCTTCCTCTCCGCCGCTCAGACCGTCACACTTACCAATACCGGCACCTCCGTCCTCCACATCGCGAGTATCACCGCCTCCCCGGACTTCACGGTCTCGAGTACCTGTGCCACGGTTCTTCCCGCCGCCACCTGCACCTTCACCGTAGCCTTCGATCCGCAGATCTCTGCAGCCGCTCCCGGCCAGCGTCTCGGCACCGTCGAGATCGCCTCGGACTCTTCCACGCCGCTCGAGTTTCTCAGCCTGCTCGGCACCGCCGGAGCCTCCTCGCTCACACTGCAGCCCACTTCGCTAAACTTCGGCACTGTCCTGCTCGGCACAACCACTTCGCTGCCCCTGCAACTCACCAACAGCAGCAGCTCCCCCGTTACCTTCACCGGCATCACCGCCGCTGGTGACTATGCCGTGTCGGGCAGCTGCCCCACCACCCTCGCGCCTAACGCCAGCTGTCCCGAGCTTGTCTCCTTTACTCCCACCACCAACGGTGCTCGCCCCGGTACCCTCTCCATCGTCAGCTCCGCCTCTACTCTTCCTCTTATCGCTCAGCTCTCAGGCACCGGGGCACAGACCCATCTGCAACTTAATCCCGCCGCGCTCGACTTCGGCAACATTACCCAAGGCGTCACCGCGAAGCTTTCGCTCAATCTCTCCAATAACTCCACCACAGCCGCAATCACCGGTCTCGCCTTTACCGCCACCGGCGACTTCGCCGTCATCACGCCTTGCAACGTCACCACCCTCGCCCCGGGTGCGAACTGCTCCGTCACCATCGCTTTCACCCCCGCAGCCACCGGCCCGCGTACCGGCACCCTCGCCGTCGCGGGCTCCGACCCGGCGTCTCCCCTCGCCGTGCCTCTTACCGGCAATGGCGTAACACCCGTTCCTCCACCCGGCACAGGCTCCTTTACCCTTACCGCTTCGGTCCCCAGCGCGACCGTCGCTTCCAGCTATCCGGCCAGTTACATCCTCACCGTCACTCCTATCGGCGGCTTCACCGGGCAGGTCGTGCTCAACTGCGCCGCCTTGATCGCCGCGCAATACGCCAGTTGCTCGCTTCAACCCTCAAGCGTCATCCTCGGCGGCACCGCGTCTCAGACGGCGTCCGTCACGATCAATACCGTTACCACCGCGGCTGTCGTCCAACCGTCGCTCCGCCGCCTGGATGGAGTCACCCTTTGCATCCTTGCACCCGCCGCCTTCCTCTTCTGGCGCTTTCGCCGGTCTCTCCCGGCCCAGCGCTGGCCACTCCTCCTCGCTCTTCTATGTACCTCGCTGATGCTCCTGGTCAGCGGATGCGGCAGCAGCGGCACCGCCGTCGCAAATCTGCTTAAAACGCCTACCGGCACCTATCAATATATGGTTTCCGCCAGTTCCACCTCGGGAGCCGCCGTCTCCCAGAGCGTGACACTTAGCCTAGTCGTCCAGTGACGCCAGCCAGCCACGACAAGCCCGGTAGCCGCTCACTTTGTCACAACTTCGACACAGTTTGTAGATATATGTAACTCACAGGACAACGAAGTGGCGTTTATATGCAACTCATTAGTAAGAGAAACTGGTGAGTTGCAGGTATCGAACCGTAGGCCATCAGCAACCTGCATCTTCTAACTCAACACACTTTAAAAACACAACATCAGTAAGCACAGTGCATGGGATTATCGGTTGATGATTCCTGTATCAGTGTGCTCCATCTGACTTCCTGACCGCAACCAGCTTATTCAGTCCACTTACCAGGAGCAATCATGTCTCTCACGACGGACACCACCACGCTGATCTGTCTTTTTCATCATGAGGATCAAGCGAAGGCCGCGCTTGACGATCTACATCAGGCGGGCGTTCCCCAAACCTCCATCACCACGCTCCGCAGTCGACAGTCGGGCGACTCCGTGGAGTCTGAACTCACCACCATGGGAATTCCTGCTCGCGACCTTGAGCATCTGGAGCAGGGACTCGCAAGCGGTGGTTCGATCATTGCCGTTGCTGCGCTGGCTGAACACGTCAGCATCGTGGAACGTATCTTCGGCGATCACCGGGCCGCCAAGATAGACGAGCTTGATACTGAAGATGTTGCTTCCACATACCAATCTGAAGCTGCTCCCACGACCGGCGAAACTGTCATCCCCATCGTTGAAGAAGAGCTCGCCGTGGGCAAACGCACCGTCGACCAAGGGGGTGTGCGTGTCTATAAGCGAATTGTAGAAATTCCCGCGGAGGAATCCATCAACCTTCGCGAGGAGCATGTCGTCATCGAGCGCAACGCGGTGGATCGTGCCGCGACACAAGCTGATTTAGCGGCCCAGGGCAACCGCTCGATTGAGTTGACCGAAACCGCTGAAGAGGCTGTTATCTCAAAAAATGCCCGCGTTGTCGAAGAGGTTCTCATCGGCAAGCAGACCGGTGAACACACTGAAACCATACACGATACCGTTCGCCGCACCGAGGTCGAGCTTGAAGAGCTACCCTCCACGGAACACGCGACGAATCGTTCCACCCCTACCCGGTAGCCCAAGCGTTTGCAACAGGAGATTTCATCATGGCAGAACACGTAAAAGTCTTCGAGGAAAAGAAGAAAGGTCTCCCGATCTGGGCTTGGCTGCTTCCTTTGCTTCTTCTGCTCGGCCTCTTGGCTTGGTTTTTGACGCATCGTAACAACACAGCTGGGATCGCGCCCGCCACTGCGGCCGCTCCCACCGCCGCATTTCCCGACCTTGGCACCGTTCACTTTGATACCGATAAGGCCACACTCACCCCCGAGGGTCAGGCAACCCTACAGCAGGCCGCCGCAGCCATGAAGGGTAACCCCAACGTGCACCTTCGCCTCGAAGGTTACACGGACAGCACTGGTACGGATCCGCATAACGATACGCTTTCGAATCAACGCGCCAGAACGGTCGTCGATTATCTCCAAGGGCAAGGCATTGAACGTAGTCGTTTGACCGGTGAAGGATTTGGAGCAACAAAACCCGTTGATTCAAATGCTACGCCGCAAGGTAAGGCTGATAATCGTCGCGTTGAACTTTTTTCGCAACAGTAACCCTAATTTATTTACATCTCAAGGAGAAACATATGTCGAAGACAGTCGTAGGCCTTTTCAACACCACCGCAGCCGCCGAGCAGGTCAAGCAAGCTCTCATTTCCAGCGGGTATGAGACTGGAAAAGTCTCCATCGTTGCTAACGATGGTGAAAACACGAGCGATAGCGCCGGTGAAGGTATCGGTCAAAAAATCAGCAGCTTCTTCTCATCCCTCACGGGCGGCGACGAGCATGCTCACAACCACTATGCTACCGGTGTCAACTCAGGCGGTGCACTTCTTACCGTAACCACCGCCGATGAGGATGCAAATGCCGTAGCAGCCCTCCTGAAGCAGCATGGCGCGCGCGATATCGACGGCGGCTACCAGTCCGCCGCAGAAGAAGGCACCCCCGTCTATGGCGGATCGGCCAACGCGAACACAACCGGCACCATGACCGGACAGACCGCTATCCCTATCGTTGAAGAAGAACTGGTCGTCGGTAAGCGCGAAGTAGATCGCGGCGGAGTTCGTATCTACTCACACGTTGTAGAGCGTCCCGTAACCGCGGATGTTACGCTCCGCGATGAATCCATCAATGTCCAGCGACGCGCTGTCGATCGGGCCGCCACCGCCGCTGACTTTACCTCCGGCAACGAGAGCTTCGAGCTTCGCGCAAGTGGCGAAGAGGCTGTCATCGGCAAGAACAGCCGTGTCGTCGAGGAGGTGCTTATCGGTAAGGAAGCCTCCAGCCACACCGAGAATATCTCCGATACGGTTCGCCGTACCGAGGTCGATGTCGAGGAGATTCCCGGCCAAGTCTCGTCAACGACGGATCGCAATCGCTACTAAGCCGTCCCCAACCTTAGATGACCTAGGTGCCCCATCCTTACGACAAGCTCTATCGTCGCCGGGGTGGGGTGCTTGTACATAATGAGCATCTCTTAGTAAACACAAGGAACGCGTCATGGCCACCCCTCTCACCGCAAGCGACACCAATCTCCTGAGTGCCACGGGCGATCTCGACCCTACATATCCCCGCACGACACTTCGTCTTGCGAACGGTCGTTCAGTTATCCTACCCACGGCGCTCCTCTTCGACGTTGAACCTGAGCCGCCGCAACCGTCCACGATGGACGACATGGTTTCTTTCCCGATTATCGAGGAGCAACTCGCCGTCGGAAAACGCACCATTGAGACCGCAAAAGTTACTTTGGAAAAGCATGTTCACGAGTATCAGGAAGCACTCGACGTTCCATTGGCCGTCCGCTCCTACGATATCGAACGTGTCGTGTTCAACCAGCCCGTAGATCTCGCCCCGTCCATCCGTCAGGAAGGTGACACTACGATCTACCCGATAATTGAAGAACAACTCGTTCTTACCATGCAGCTCATCCTGAAAGAAGAGCTTCGCGTCACCAAACGCGATACGGAACGCCGCGATACGCGTACCGTCACCCTCAAGCGTGAGAGCATCGAAGTGACGCGCACTCCGCTCGCCTGATGAGCCAAGGTGCCGTAAGGAGATACCCGCATGACGCAGCAAGAACAACAGATGATCGCCGGCCTTATGGAGCGTGTACAAAATACGCCCTTGACTGGCAAAGATCCCGAGGCCGAGCAGTATCTTCAACAGGGCCTCGGCCACAACCCGGATGCTCTCTACATACTGGCTCAAACCATCCTTGTGCAAGGCTACGCTTTGGAGCAGGCTCAAAAGCAGCTCGCCGATATGAAGTCGCAGCTACAGCAACAAACGCAGCAGCCTCAAAAGCACACCAGTTTTCTTGGCAGCATCTTCGGCTCCGGTGAGCCGAACCGTCCCGCTGCGCCGCCTCCTCAACCTACCTACACTCCTGTCCCCACGTACACCCAATCCGGTGCTTACGCTCAACCCGTCAGCTATCAGCCAGCTACTCCCTCGGGAGGTGGCGGCTTTTTACGCGGAGCCATGCAGACAGCCGCGGGCGTTGCCGCCGGTGCCGTTGCGTTTGAAGGAATTGAAAGCCTGATGCACGGCTTTGGCGGACATGATGGAGGCTCGGGTTTTGGAGGGTTCGGCGGGGACGCTCCGCGTGAAGAGGTCGTCAATAACTACTATGGCGGCGACTCAGCCAACAAGCATAATGATCGCAGTTTGCTAGGCAACGACGACATCGAAGACCGCCGAGACGACTCCTCCAGCAGTCAAAGCGATTTCGCCGATGCTCAGGACAATGGCGAAAACGACGCTTCTGCTGACGACTTTTCTTCAAACGATGATTCCGACGACTTTAGCGGCGGGGATGACAGTAACTTCTCCTAACCATCATGCATGATGTGAACTCAGCTATCCTTTGTAGGAATGGGTTCACATGATCTCTACGGGTAAGCGTTAGTATACTTTTATGGCGACCTCCCTTATTCCTCCGCCCACGCTGCTCAATAACCTTATTAAGCCCGCGCGCACTCCGATCCCAGACATCGTTGAGGCGCTGCGCACGATCTCGGTTCTCGACGGCCTCACCGATGAGGAGTATATCTGGCTCGCTGATCACGGCACGGAGCGTGTTGCTAAAGATACAGGTCTGATCTTTCGCGAAAGCGAGCCCGCCCGCCACCTCAACTTCATTCTTCGCGGAGAGATACATGTCCGCCGTCACAACTCAGGGCCGCTGGCTTACTTTATTGGTCGCGCCGGCCAGATGACTGGACTTCTTCCCTACTCCCGCATGAAGGGGTACGGAGGTGACGGCTACGCGGTCGGTGACGCATGGGTTCTCGACATCCACAAAGACCTCTTTACCGCGATGCTTGCCGCCATCCCTTCGATGGGCCAGCGCTGCGTCTCCGTTTTGCTCGACCGCGTCCGCGAGGTCACCCGCATGGAGCAGCAGGCTGAGAAGCTTTCCGCTCTTGGTAAACTCGCCGCCAACCTCGCCCATGAGCTTAACAACCCGGCATCGGCCGCCCAGCGCTCCGCCGCCAGCTTGTTCGGCGAACTCCGCCAATACGGTGAGCAGAAGCATAGGCTCGGCAAGCTCTGCCTCCCCGAAGCCGAGTCCGATCGGTATAGTCAATGGGTTACGACCGCCCGAGCCCGCATGGCCGAATACTCCAGCCTTACCGTCGCGCCCTCCAGCCCGCTCGACGACAGCGACCGCGAAGAGGAACTCACCCGCTGGCTCACCGCCCATAATGTCGTTCAGCCTTGGACCATCGCCCCCGCTCTTGCCGAGACGCGTCTTCCAGTCAGTCTGCTCGATGAGCTTGCTACTGCTCTCAGCCCGGACACACTCCCCATTGCCCTGGCCACGGTCGCCAGTTCCCTCCGCGTCGAGCGTCTGGCTGAGACTGTTGTGCAATCCACGGTCCGCATCTTCGATTTAATCTCCGCGATCAAGGATTACTCCTATATGGATCAAGCCCCCATTCAGGAGATTAACGTCGCCCAGGCACTTGAAAACACTCTTTCCATGTTCGGTTCGCGGCTCACGGGTATTCATATCGAAACCGACTTCGATCCCGCCCTTCCTACGATTCGCGGCTATGGCAGCGAACTTAACCAGGTTTGGACAGCTCTCGTTGAAAATGCACTGGACTCCATGAATGGTGCCGGTACCCTCAGTCTCAAGACCAGCCTCAAAAGTCAGATGGCTTTTATAGAAATCTGGGATACAGGCGGCGGCGTCGACCCACTCATTGAATCCCGCATCTTTGAGCCCTTCTTCACCACAAAAGCCCCTGGCAAAGGTCTTGGACTCGGCTTAGATATCGCAAAGCGCATCGTCTCGCGTCACTCCGGCTTTCTCACCGTTGAGTCGTCTCCTGAAGCGACTTGCTTTCAGGTTCGTCTACCTCTCGACCAGGCGCAGGCCTACTGACTTCCCCAGCTGGACGCGAGTGTATGAACGCCAGACGATCTTTGAGACCTAGAAAACGCTTCTCGAAGTATTCGTAGGACACGATGGAGATTGCAACCGTGATCGCAAATCCTATCGTCATTTTTAGCGCTAAACCAGCAGCCAGGCCGCTGAACGAACTCTTTCCCACCAAAAAACCCATCGCTTGACAGGCTCGGATGGCAAGCAGCAACGCCATCACATGGAAAACATAAAGTCCATACGAGATACGACCCAGATAGATCAAGACCTTGGGAGACCATGCGGGAGCGCTCCAATAAAAACCTAAGAAGACCATGATCGTTCCAGCAACGATAACGGCTCTTCCAGTCACAAACAAGCTGAAACCTTCGGGCATCTCACCGCCCGGATAGGAAAGAAATGTTCCTCCTATCCATAACAGAACTCCGGATACGACGAGGAGAAGGCACCATTTTATCGATGCATGCTGCCGCCTTCCCTGCAAGCTATACGCAAGAAGGGCTCCGGCTGGAAAATATAGAAATAGATATACGATCTGGCTGTTATAGGTTCGAAAGAAAAAGCCGGAAGGCCAGAAGGCTATACAGGGCAGTGCCAAAACTAAAAACGCGCATCCTACGATCATCGCGCGCTTCTTCAAAAACTTCTGCGCTACCGGCCACACCGCATAAAACTGCTCTTCCGCTGAAACCGTCCACAGAACGTAGATCGGGTTCCAGGTGGGTCCATGCAGCGCCAGATCCCAGTTTTTCCAGAAAAATAGATAGGCCAGAATCCCCTTGGGAGGAATATAAAAAACAGGCGACAACTCCCGAAGTAATAATCCGATAGCAACGGCAAGATAGTAGAGCGGCCAGATTCGAAGCGACCGGCGAAAATAAAAGCGCAGCAGATGGATGGAACCGGTAAGATCTTTTTCGCGCCGTAACAGCTCAGTGATCAAATATGCGCTGAGCAGAAAGAAGAGACCAACGCCGTTCTCAAAGCTGCGATGAACCGTAGCCTCAACCAGGGCGACCGTCTTGGCCGCTCCCGTATGAGTCCTCATATCGTTGGCGGGCAGGCTGTGAAAAAAAAACACGCTTAGAAACGCAAAAAAGCGCATCGTGTCTAGTTGAGGTAAATAGAGCCGTGAGGGTCGGCCTTGGTCTACCCTCACAATGCTATGAAGCTCTGACATGAAAGATACAAACTCCCGGTGTCGTTTCTCTTGAAAGGATTTTGATCCACTAAGACACCGGCGCTGAATTATTTTGTTACTTCCACACCGCGCCAGAACGCTACGTGATGTTTCACGTTTCGCGCAGCCGCCTTCGGATCCGGGTAGTACCATGCCGCGTCCGGGTTCTCCTGCCCGTCCACCATCAGCGTGTAATAGCGCGCCTGCCCCTTCCAGGGACAACTCGACGATGTCGAGCTCGGCTTGAAAAATTCTCGCTTGATAGACTCATCGGGAAAATACACGTTTCCCTCAACCGTCTCATAGGATTCGCTTTCCGCCACCGTATGACCATTCCAAACTGCCTTTGCCATTGCTGCTTCCCCACCATTCCCAAACACAACTTCATACATTGCTTCCAAAATTGGAAGCCCGTAGCGCATTTGTAACAGAATAGTACCGAAAAGGAAAGTGGGCTGCTAAGCCACACTCTCCACCAAAGGCCGCATGGCATCCGCGTTTGGCCGCACCAGCTCGGGCACAACGATCTTCGGGACTGGCTCGCCGACCTTCTTCTCGAAGTTGCAGGGTCTATGCGTCGGCTCCTCGGCGGGAGCACCTCTCTTTGGCCTTCGTTTTGGCAGCGCGTCAAAGTTGTTCGGGCACACCAGGTAGGTTCCTTTCTCGCGCGGCACCTCGAGCAGATAGGTACTGTCGCACTTCGAACAGTGCTCCGCCACCATCTTCAAATTGCTGGAAAAATCGCACTTCGGATAATTCACACACCCATAGAAGGTATCCCCGCGCTTATTCTTCCGCACCGCCACATCCCCGCCATCTTTCGGGCAAGGCACCTCCAGCAGCTCCTGCTTTACATACTTACACTTCGGATACCCCGAGCAGGCGATAAACTCACCATACTGCCCGTCGCGTTGCAGCAGCAGCTTGCCGCATTTCGGACACAACTCCTCCAATACCACCGGCGGTTTCTGCTGCACCTTCTGCGTCAGCTTGCGGATTGTCTTGCAAGGCGGATCGTCGCTATAGCCGGGGCACGACATGAACGGTCCCCAAGGCCCATTCTTGAGCACCATCTGCCGTCCGCAGTTATCGCAGAACTCCTCCTCCGGTGCCTCATCCGCACCCGGCGCGCTTAGGTCCGGCTTCGCGGCAAAGTTCTCCTTGGTGAAGTCGCAACTCACCGGTTCGACCGTCACCTTCTTGCCCTTGGGAGCCGCCGAAGCCTCCGCAACCGCCGATGTCATCTCGCGCGCGCTTCCCACCTCACGTGCAAACTCCGTCATCTCATCGTTCATCGCTTTCACAATCAGCGGAAACGGCATCGCCACGGCAACCTTCTTCATCACCGCTTTCGGGTCCTTCTTCCAAGGCCCGAGCGCTATCGTCATCGGCTTCGTCTTCGTAAAGTTCGAACACGAGAAGAAGCTCCCGAACTTGCCCCACTTCAAGATCAAGGGCGCGCCGCAGTTGTCGCAGATCTCCGTCGTCGGCTGCTCCATCGTCTTAATGGCTTCCATGTTGGTGCCCGCAACCAACAGCTCTTTTTCGAAGTGGTCGTAAAAGCCGTTCAGCAAATCCGTCCAGCGCTCCTCGCCGTCCTCCACCGCGTCCAGTTCCCCTTCGAGCTTCGCCGTATATTGCGGATCGAAGATATAGGGAAAGTTCTTTACCAAGAGGCCAGTCACGACCGTGCCAATCTCGGTTGGCACGAACTTCGCCCCGATCTTCTTCACATAATCGCGATCCTGGATCGTGTTGATGATCGACGCATAGGTCGAAGGCCGCCCAATCCCGCGCTCCTCCAGCACCTTCACCAGCGACGCCTCGTTGTACCGCGGCGGTGGCTCCGTCGCCTTCTGCTGCGGATCGAGCTTGTTCAGCGTTACACTCTGCCCTTGTACCAGTTCCGGCAACCGGCGCTCCGACTCATCCTTTTCTTCCTTCTCCGCGGCCGCCCCCTCCTGCTCGGCCGAAGCCTCCTCCCGGCGCTGCTGCTCGGCCTGCTCTTCCTTGCTCGCCCGCTCCTTCGCCGCCGCGCGCACCCGCTTGTCCTCCTCCTCGAACTTCAAGAAGCCGTCGAACTTCAGCACGCTCCCGCTCACCCGGAAGTCATACGTATGCTTAGCCTTCGCCGTGACATCGACCGTCGTCTGGTCGAAGACCGCCGGCGTCATCTGGCTCGAAACGAACCGCTGCCAGATCAGCTTGTACAGCCGGTACTGCTCCTCGCTCAGGTTCTTGCGAATCGACTCCGGCGTGAACGCCACATGCGTCGGGCGGATAGCCTCATGCGCGTCCTGCGCCTCGACCTCTTTTTTCTTGCCGGCGTACTCGTTCGCCTTCGCCGGCAGATACGCCCCATTCAGCTTGGCGATGTACTCTCGCGCTTCGGCAATCGCATCGGGCGAGACCCGCGTCGAATCCGTCCGCATGTATGTGATCAGCCCGACTGTCCCTTCCTTGCCGATCTCCACGCCCTCGTACAGCCGCTGCGCCACGCCCATCGTCCGGCGCACGTTAAAGCCTAGCCGCCCCGCCGCGTCCTGCTGCAGCTTACTCGTCGTATAGGGCGCGGCAGGATTTCGCCGTCGCTCTTTCTTCTCGACGCCGCGCACGCTCCAGGCCGCGGCCTTCAGATCGTCCAGCACTTCGTCGACCGCCTCTTTGTCCGGCAGCGCATTCGCCAGAAACTGCTCCTTACCCTCCTTATCCATCCCGTTCGCCACCCGAATCGGCCTGCCCTCAATCCCCACCAGCCGCGCCGAGAACTCCTGCGCCCCCTTACCCGGATTCAGCAACGCGTCCACCGTCCAATACTCCACCGGCACAAACGCGTTGATCTCCGACTCGCGCTCCACAATCAGCCGCAGCGCCACCGTCTGCACCCGCCCCGCGCTCAACCCGCGCCGCACCTTATCCCACAATAGCGGTGAGATCTGATACCCCACCAATCGATCCAGCACCCGGCGAGTCTGCTGCGCGTCCACCAGATTCTCATTCACATCGCGCGCGTTCAGGAACGCTGCCTTCACCGCCTTCTGCGTGATCTCGTTGAATGTCACCCGCCGAATCTTCGATTTGTCCTTCACCATCGGCAGCAACTGCATCGATAAATGCGCCGCGATCGCCTCCCCTTCACGGTCCGGGTCCGGCGCGAGGTACACCATGTCCGCCTTCGCCGCAAGCTTCTTCAGCCGATCGACGATCTTCTCCTTGCCCGGCGACACGATCAGTGTCGGCTCAAACGTCCGCCGCTTCAACTCCACGCCGATGTCGTTCTTCGGCAGGTCCATGATGTGCCCGATCGAGGCCTCCACAACGTAATCGCTGCCCAGATACTTATTGATCGTCTTCGCCTTTGCCGGCGATTCCACGATCACCAATGACTTTGCCATCTTCTAACCTTCGACTTTCCTACTGTCCTAACGATCCCACCGGAACCCGGCCGCCCATCGGCCCGCTCCGCGCAACCTGTTCGACTTGCTTTAACTTGGAACCTACCACGCTTCCGGCGGTCCGTCATCTTTCCATCGCGCAGAAAGTGACGCTCCCAACCCAAAAACGTCACTCCGCCGTCCCAATTTAGAAAACGGCTTGACACCGATCAAGACGGATCACACCAATCAAAAACGACCCGAATCCATAGCTACCCATGCATAAACTCTGATCGGCGCTAAGCCTCGCTGAAGCCTCAGAAGCACCGCACGTAATGCTTTCCCGGCAGCTGTTTCACTCGCCCAGCCAGCTCCAGTTCGAAGAGCGCCGTAAAGATCTCCGCCGAACCCAAACTCCCCTCCAGGCCTTCAATCAGGCCGTCAAGCTGCATCGACTCGTCATGCCGCAGCCGCTCAAACACCAGCCGTTCCCCCTCCGGCATCGGCCGTTCTTCAAATAAAGATGCCGCCCCGCTCAACTTCGATTCACCCCGGCCCCCTGCCGCTTCCATCTCCTCCTCCAGCTTCACCCGCACCTGACTCGGCAAATCCTCCCAGATATCCTCCCAGGTCGCCGTTAGTTTCGCTCCCTGCTTGATTAAGGTGTTCGGCCCCCAAGCGTTCTTGTTCGTCACATTCCCCGGTACCGCGTACACGTCGCGATTCTGCTCCATCGCGCACCGCGCCGTAATCCGCGTCCCCGAGTACTCGCCCGCTTCGATGACCAACACCCCCACGCTCATCCCGCTCAAAATCCGGTTCCGCACCGGAAAGTTCTGCGGCGCGGGAAACGTCCCCAGCGGGTACTCGCTCACGATCGCCCCGCCACTCTCCACAATCCGCTCCGCCAGCTTCTTGTTCTCCTTCGGATAGATCACGTCGATCCC
>CAXTRY010000005.1:0-72431 GCA_964246805.1 uncultured Acidobacteriaceae bacterium | reverse complement strand
TCGATCACGTCGGCCCCGTTGTCGAGGGCGGCGAGGGCGATGTCGCGGGTGGCGGAGAGGGAGGGGTCGCCGGCAGTGAGGTAAGCGACGATGCCGGGTTTTTGGGGGAAGGTGATGGGCATTTACGACTTCATCCCTTCAAAAAATGTTCTATTACGAACGATAAGCACGAGTTCGCCAGGTTTCGGACTAGGTGACAGTTTGCTGCATGAGTTCGCCGCAACTGCACCGTTACTGAGTATTTCTTTGATGGCGTAGGAGGGAATTCTTTGGGCGGGACTTTCGGCAATCCAAACAGGATCTTTGACTTGCTTCTTAGAATATTGGCAACTTACATACCAGTCAGGCACAACTGTGAGTGTCGTAAGCTGCCCTGCGCTTGGGATTGTCTTCGTTGAAGGAATCCCTAGACACGGTTTTCCAGGCACAGGGTTTGCACTTATGTCATCGGCATCCACAGTGATAAGTGCCACCCCGCTTTGGTCGGTGCGCGCAAGAATGTCCGCTCCGTGCCAGACTCCAAGGGTCACGTTCAGGCACTCGAATGGAACTGGTTTGCCATTATGCGCGTCGAGGACGATGACTCGTATTTGCTGGGCATGAACCATCGCGGTCACGCCTAAACAGACGATCATCAAGGCCAGCCACTTCATTGTTGACTCCGCTTCGGGTTCATCTAAATTCCTATATGTCGGGCCTACAGCCCTCTAGTTCTCTGGCTACTTCTACCTAGGCCTTCGGCCTAGGCTGGTATGTTGCGCGCCTTCAGCGCTTGGTGGGATAGCGAGTTTCAATCATCACACGGATCGCCTGATGGTCTGTAAAGTCGCCAAGGTCGGGCGCTGCCGAACCCTTCTTCACTTCGGAGGTGAACCACGCATCGTAGTTCACCGCACGCTCGACGGCTCTTGAGACGCGGTACTCGTTCGGCTCAATCATCGGGTGCCACGGTTTTCTGCGGGTGCTCCGCCGAGGTGCAGTTCCCGGGCGAGGATGCCCATGTCTTTGTCGCCGCGGCCGGAGAGGTTGACCATGAGGATGTCGCTGGTGGACATCCGAGGGGCGAGGCGGATGGCTTCGGCGACGGCGTGGGCGGTTTCGAGGGCGGGGACAATACCTTCGGTGCGCGAGAGGGTGACGGTGGCGGCGAGGGCGTCGGTGTCGGAGCAGGCGGTGTAGGTGGCGCGGCCGGAGTCGTGGAGCATGGCGTGCTCGGGGCCGACGGAGGCGTAGTCGAGCCCGGCGGAGACGGAGTGGGTGAGGGAGACCTGGCCGGCGTCGTCCTGGAGGACGTAGCTGTAGGTGCCTTGCAGCACGCCGGGGATGCCGCCTCCGGGCTGGTCTCCAAGAGACTTTTGGAAGCGGGCGGCGTGTTGGCCCAACCCTGGACCGCGCCCGCCGGCTTCGACGCCTATCAGCTGGACGTTGGTGTCGGGAAGGAACTCGTAGAAGGCCCCGATGGCGTTCGAGCCGCCGCCGACGCAGGCGATGACGGCGGTGGGGAGTGCCCCAACTTCCGAGAGGAACTGGGCGCGGGCCTCGCGGGAGATGACGCGGTGGAAGTTGCGGACCATGGTGGGGTAGGGGTGCGCGCCAAGGGCCGAGCCGAGGATGTAAAAGGTGTCGCGGACGTTGGTAACCCAGTCGCGCATGGCCTCGTTGATGGCGTCCTTGAGGGTAGCCGAGCCCCCGCTGACGCCGCGCACGTCCGCGCCGAGCAGCCGCATGCGGTAGACGTTGAGCTCTTGGCGGCGCATGTCCTCGTCGCCCATATAGATGACGCAGTCGAGGCCGAAAAGGGCGCAGACGGTGGCGGTGGCGACGCCGTGCTGGCCCGCGCCGGTTTCGGCGATGATGCGCTGTTTGCCCATGCGGCGGGCGAGCAGGGCCTGGCCCAGGGCGTTGTTGATCTTGTGCGCGCCGGTATGGAGGAGATCTTCCCGCTTGAGGTAGATCCGCGCGCCGCCAAGCTGCTGTGTCAGGCGCTTGGCGAAGTAGAGCGGGGTGGGGCGCCCGCAGTAGTGATGGAGCAGGCCGTCGAGCTCGGCATGGAAGGCGGGGTCGGCGTCGGCGAGGACGTAGGCGTGCTCGAGCTCTTCGAGCGCGGCCATGAGGGTCTCGGGAACGTAGCGACCGCCGTATGCGCCGAAGCGCCCGGCTATCGCCGTATGGGACGCTTTCACTTCTTCAACTAGAACTCCTGCTGTGCTCATCTGGTTTTCTCCCGGCAATGGCTTGCAACGTGACAAAGCCGCGACAGTTAGGGTCGCGGCTGGCTTGGTACGGATTCTGATGATCGAAAGAACTGTTTCCTAAACGATCCGCTCCACCAAGCCCGCGTCCGGTGCTGTTCGCCAGCAGCGGAAGGTAAACCAAGCGGTAAAGAGGCTGCGTTTCATCGTGACTTTGACCATACACGGGCGCGGTTCGGAGCGCAACTTTGGGCTGGGCTTTTGGTGAGTGATGCATGATTCAAAGAAAATCCTCTGGAGCTAACAAGGGTGACCCAAGCGTACAGGGTTCAGTGAATCCATCGGCGTGGTGACGCGTCAGATAGTTGTAGTCGTGGAGATATGCCCGATGAAGGTTTTGATTGCATTTGCAGTGCTGGCGGTTGGCTTTGCGACTCCGGCAATAGCCGAGACTCATGGGCATACGGCGGGAGCGCATATGCGGCCTCAGCTCTTTCATGACCGATCCCCGCATATCCATGCGCGTGGGGCGCAGCAGCATCACTAGAGGTCAGGATTTGCGAGCGGCCTGTAGGAAGGCTTGTAGCTTCGTTCGATCTTTCTTCCCGGGTGATGCTTCCACGCCGCTTACTACATCGACTCCCCAGGGTGCGAGCCGATAGATAGCATCTTCAATATTCCCAGCGTTTAGACCCCCGGCCAGGATTGTCTTCGGATTTATTGCGAAGACGGTTTCTGCGGCGTTCCAATCAAAGGGTGTACCGGTCCCGCCCGTGGCTATGCCTACTTTAGAGTCAATCAGAACCCGGTCTACCTCTCGCATGGCTGTGAGCGCGACGAGTTCCCTATCCATGGCTGGAGTTTGCCGGTCATCTTGTCGGATGTCCCAATGTACGACTTGAACGATTGTCACCTGGCCCTTGAAGCGGGTGTGCAGTGTGCGGACCAGCTCGGGGTCGGGGTTTCCGTGCAGTTGGATCGTTGTGAGGTTAGCTTGCTGGACGGTATCGACGATGCGCTCGGCGGGCCAGGCGGAAAAGACACCCACGGTTTCGAGGTTTGCGGGAAGTTGAGCGGCGATGGCGGCGGCTTGCGTGGGCGTAACCTGACGGACGCTAGGAGCAAAAACGAAGCCTATGGCGTCGGCTCCCAATTCCGCGGCAAGGAGGGCGTCTTCGAGGCTGGTGTTGCCGCAGATTTTAATCCACATCGCTAAACGGCGGCCGGAGCGGTCTGGCTTAGCAGGTGGGACAAAGCCGCACTGGGGTCAGGTTGGCGCATCAAGGCTTCGCCGATCAGAAAGGCGTCATAGCCGGCCGCTCGAAGTTGGAGGATCTCTTGCGGGGAGGAGAGGCCGCTTTCGGCTACGCGAAGGATCGTGCCGGGGATTGTTTCGGCAAGGGTGAAGAGCAGGTCGGGGCGGACGGTGAAGTCTCGGAGGTCGCGGCTGTTGACGCCGATCGCTTCGCAATCGAGGAGAAGGGCGCGCTCGAGTTCTTCGGCGTCGTGGACTTCACAAAGGACATCGAGGGCATGGTCGCGCGCGGAGGCGCGTAAGGAGCGAAGGTTGGCGTCGGTGTGCGCCGCAACGATAAGAAGCATGGCGTCGGCTCCGCAGGCGCGAGCTTCTAGGATTTGGAAAGGATCAACGATAAAGTCTTTGCGAAGGCAGGGGATGCGGACGGCGGCTGAGGCGAGTTCGAGGTTGTGGAGAGAGCCCTGGAAGAAAGGCTCATCGGTGAGGACGGAGAGTGCGGCTGCTCCAGCTTGTTCCAGGCTGTGGGCTAGATAGGCTGGGTCAAAGTCGGGGCGAATAAGACCTTTCGAAGGAGAGGCTTTCTTGAGTTCGGCAATAATGGCGGGAGCTGTCTGGGAGACGGTTCGGAGATGGCCGGCAAAGCCGCGGGGCTGATAAACGGCGGCGCGGCGCTCCAGTTCGCGGAGGTCGGCGTTTGCGAGCCGCTGGCCTAGATCGACGAGGGTCTGTTGGAGGATGTGCTTGAGGCGATCGCTCAAAACGGCCAGACTCCTGTGTAGTTAAAAGGACGACGGTGTTCCAAGGGACGCCGCTACGAGAAGATTTGGTGCCGAAGGGGGGACTCGAACCCCCACACCCTTGCGAGTACATGGACCTGAACCATGCGCGTCTGCCAATTCCGCCACTACGGCAATGCCGTGGACCAGGGCCTGGATGCGCCGCAGTTCCACAACTGTGCAGATTCAGTCTTTCAAAGTGGTCCGTGTCTGTCAATGAGACGCCGGCTTGCCTTACACTTTGGAGCAGACGATCTGAAACACGAAAGAGGGTATGGCGGCTATGACAAAGCCTATAGAGCCAACGGAAATGGTTGAGAGCATCGAAAAGGTTCCGGCAGCGGTAGGAGCAGAGGTCAGGCGGCTGGCGCACGACTTGAGCAATGCGCTTGAGATTATTGTGCAGACCAGCTATTTGCTAAGCACGGTTGGATTACAGGAACCAGCGAGCGATTGGCTGGGGATGCTGGATACCGGCGTAAAAAAGGCGTTGGTAATCAATCAGGATCTGCGATCCTACTTGAAGCTGCATACCTGAAGACTATGATTTTGGTGATTTACTGGCTGCCTTCTTGGCTGTTCTCTTAGGCTTGGGCGCGGCACTGGGAAGTGACGGGGGGACCGGTGCACCATTGGATTGCGCGGCTCGCTTTGCCTCGTGGGTTTTAAGCAGCGTTTCAATCTGTTGGATCAAGACCTGAATCTGCATGGGCTTGACGAGCATATTGTCGGCACCCATCTCCTGCCAGTCTTCCTCGGCTACCGGGAAGGCGGTCAGCAAGGCGACCGCCGGATGATATTCCGCGGCGCGGGCGGCACGGATGACCTGGCGGCCGGCTTCATCGTTTTCCATCCGCATGTCGGTAATGACCATCGCATACGGAGTTTTCTTCAGCTGGAGCTTGGCCTCTTTGGCGGAGGCGGCGGTATCGACCTGGAAGCCGCTAATCTCAAGAACTGCTTTTAGAGTAAGGAGGATGGCGACTTCATCGTCGACCAGCAGGATTCTTCGTTTCATGGAAGTGCACTCCTCGATGTTTCGTTGGGCACGTCGGACAAGCTTACAGTGATTCGGTTCGATCTTGCCTTGACCGGCCGCAGTTGTCCAATGTTCCCGATTATCAGATTAGCCCGGCCAGCTTTCCAGGGTTGCGTAACAAGCTGAATGTAGTCGATGTTACACTCTAGATTACCGCGACGCACCATGACGGCTGCGCGTCAATCCATCCATTTTGCATGGCGAGGTTTGATACCCGCCGTGGAGGCGACCTATCCCACCGATCGATAAACGAGCTGCAAAGTCTTTCATCCGTACCAACGAACGAATCCGCGCGCGCGAAGTTCGCGTCATCGACGAGAATGGCGAGCAACTGGGAGTTATGCTGCCGTTTGAAGCGTTAAAGATCGCTCGGGAGCGGACGCTGGACCTGGTGGAGATTTCACCGAACGCGGTTCCGCCGGTGTGCAAAATCCAGGATTACGGCAAATATCTGTACGAGAAGGATAAGTCGGAACGAGCGGCGCGCAAAAAGCAGAAGATTATTGTCATCAAAGAGGTGAAGTTTTCGGTCACCGTCGATGAGCACGATTACCAGACGAAGAAAAATCAGGCTGTACGATTTTTGGGCGAAGGCGATAAGGTGAAAGCTTCGCTGCGCTTCAAGGGACGTCAAATGGCGCATCGCGATCTGGGCTACAAGATCATCAACCGGCTAATCCTGGACATTGGAGAGAGCGGATTGGTGGAGTTCATGCCGCGCATGGAAGGAACAACACTACACGCCATCATTGCGCCCGCAAAGAAGGCGGAAGTACAGCAGCCGGCGGCTCCGAAGAAGCAAGCGCCGATGCAGCCCACACAGGCACCCGAGTCAATCCCAGTCTAACTTTAAGCAATCTGGATGGTTCATCTGAGCGGGATGCTCGATTGACGCAGTGGATCTAAAGTCAGTTTTACATGCCGGACTGTAGATACCCTCCTTTAGTACCTTTTTATGTATCAAAAGGTTATACCTTTAGATTAGCTAGACGAGCCTCATTACACATATTAGGTTTACATCATCTGGTGAGTCCAGAAAAATCTTGAGTCTGTAAAGACTCAATCTAAAGGGAGACCCAAAATGAAAAACCTCGTCCGCGCTTTCGTTATCACGTTGTTCGTTACCGGCACTGTTGCCTCTTTCCAGTCCTCCACCATGACCACAGCCGCCGCTCAGGCATCTCGTACCAAGACAGATGGGCGCTTTCCTATTCCCATGTGCCCGCCGAGCGATCCGAACGCCTGTGGCATTGGTAACAGAAATTAAAAACTTTTGTTATAGCGCGTACCTTCCGGTTGAGGTATTCTGATCTCCCGGAGGGTAACGCGTGAACGCTTTCGTAAGTTCCGTAAGCCTTACGACTATCGAATGGCTGCTTTGTCTTAGCACTCTCTCCGTGATCCTCAGGCGAGATAAAGAGTCGCAATTCCGTCTTCTTGCGGTTCTGCTTGAAGCAAGGGTTGCGTTTGGCGTCCTTTTGTATCCCCTGCTTATATTTGGCGGTCATGGGATTGAGGCGCACGTCGCTTACAAGCTTTACTTCTTCACGTACTGGACAGGATTTGCCATGGAAGCAATCCTTAGCCTGCTTGTGATCTATAGCTTGTTCAATTTAGCGATGGCTCCCCTTGATGGTATTAAGGATTTAGGCGAGCTTGTTTTCCGATGGGTAGCTGTTGTATCTATCGTGTTGACGCTTGCGGTGATGTTCATCCCGCATCCAAGCGGTACAGCCTATGCGACAGGTTTACTTACCTATTTGCAGAGGGCGCAGGCCGTTATGACGTTGTGTTTACTGCTGTTTGTCTGTATGGCGATTCGACCGTTAGGGCTGACTTTCAACAGCAGGCCATTTGGTGTAGTTTTGGGCCTTGGTTTACTAGCAGTCTCCAACCTAATCTCTTCTGGCTGGCTGGCTTACTTCAAGCTCTTGCATTCGTCGATCAACGTGGTCAACAGCGTTGCAACATCTGCGGCATTGTTACTTTGGACCGTGTATTTCCTATATCCAGAGCCGAAGCGCCGCATCGTGGTACTCCCCACGACGTCACCTTACCTGCATTGGAATAGAGTAGCCGAGGTACTTGGCGATCCGCCTGGATTTGTGGCGATCGCCGGTGTGCCCCCGGAGGTCTTTGCGCCAGCAGAAGTCGAAGTGATGCGCCGGGCGTCGCTTAAGATGGCACCGACTTCCTTTCCGCTGATGCATCAGCAGGTCGAACAAGCCAGTACCGCTTAGTCCTTGCTTATTGCAATGCAAAAGGCCATCCGCGAGGATGGCCTTTTGCATGCTTTGTGATTAGCGGTTATGGTTATTCGCGCTCGGAGCGCTTCCAATTGATCAAGTCGCCGAGCGTAGTGCTGCTTGACGAAGAGGAAGAGGAAGAGCCGGAGTTCGACTGGCCCTTACCGCCGCCGTGGTGCTCGCGCTCTTTGTACGACTCAACTTCGGCACGGCTGGCCTCTTCGCCGACAGCACGGATGCTCAAGCCGACCTTTTTTTCATCCTGATTCATCTTGACGATCTTGAACTCATGCTCCTGATCGACTTCGAGTTTGACTGGCTTGCCGGTATCATCCACCGCTTCAGAGACGTGGCAGAGACCCTCCACCCCTTCGGCGATCTCGATAAAGGCACCAAACTGCGCCGTGCGAAGGACCTTGCCCTTGATGACGTCACCGATCCGATGCTGAGCGAAGAACGTATCCCAGACATCCGGCTGCAGCTGCTTGACGCCAAGGGAGAGGCGGCGATTTTCCGGCTCCACCCCGAGGACGATGGCGCGAACCTTTTCGCCCTTCTTGAGGACTTCGGACGGATGCTTGATACGCTTGGTCCAGCTCAGGTTTGAGACGTGGACGAGACCATCGATGCCATCTTCGATCTCGATGAACGCGCCGAAGTCGGTAAGATTGCGAACGCGACCCTCGATAATTGCTCCGGTCGGGTATTTGTCCTCAAGCTGTTCCCACGGATTGTCCTGCAACTGCTTCATACCGAGAGAGATACGACGGTCGTTCGGGTTGACGCTGAGAATAATGGTGTCGACTTCGTCGCCGGGCTTGACCATCTTCGACGGATGCTTCATCCGCTTGGACCAGGTCATCTCGGAGACGTGGACGAGGCCTTCAATGCCTTGCTCGAGCTCCACGAAGGCACCATAATCGGTGACGGAGAGGACGCGCCCGCGAACCTGCGCGCCGATCGGATAACGCTCGGTGGCGTCAAGCCAGGGATCGGGCGTGAGCTGCTTGAAGCCGAGCGAGACGCGCTGCTTGTCCTTATCGAACTTGAGGACCTTGACCTGGATCTCATCGCCTACGTTGACCAGATCGCGGGGATGCGTGAGACGGCCCCAACTCATGTCGGTGATGTGAAGCAGGCCATCGAGGCCACCCATATCGACGAAAGCACCATAATCGGTAAGGTTCTTAACGGTGCCGGTGAGAATGCTGCCTTCTTCAAGTGTGGCGAGAGTGACAGATTTCTTGGCGTTCTGGTCTTCTTCGAGCAGTTCCTTGCGAGAGATGACAACGTTGCCGCGTTTCTTGTTGAGCTTGATGACGCGGACTTCGATCTCGGTGCCGATATAGCCGTCGAGATTGCGGACGGGCCGAACCTCAACCTGTGAACCGGGGAGGAACGCTTTAATTCCAATGTCTACGGTGAGGCCTCCCTTGACGCGGCCGAGGACCATGCCCTTGACGGGAACCTTATCGATGGAGGCTTGTTCCAGCTTGTCCCAGACCTTGTGCTTCAGGGCCTTGTCATAGCTGACGAGATAGCCGCCTTCCGGCTCCTCGCGCTCCACCACAACCTCCACCGTGTCGCCCGTTTGAAACTTCGAGACACCGTTTGCGTCGACCACTTGCTCAATCGGGATCAGCCCCTCGGACTTAAGGCCAATGTCGATGACGACGTGCTTATCGGTGACCTTGACGACGGTACCGGTGACGATGACCTCTTCCGCGGTAAGGTTCTGCGCGGCGGCTGATTCGGCTGCCTGCTCACGATCGAAGTTGGCCAGGGCAGCGGCGAAGTCGGCGGCATCGTAATTCGGCTCTTCCTCTTCGGTCTCAGTTTCCGGCGCGGTGGACGCCATGACGGCGATCGGAGCGGAGCTTTGCTCTTCCGAGGAACTGGCGTGAAGATCGACAGGGGCAAAATCAGGGTTGTGGGTGGCGGGGGTGGATTCAGAAGACAGCTCGGTATGTTCCGCTGTCGCCTCAGGCGCTAGGGTTTCCAGTTGGGTGTTCAGGGGTTGGCTCTCGGGGTGAATTGGATTGTGAAGGTCTACCATGATCGATGCGGACTCCGGGACCTAGATACCTGCATCTCAAGCGTCAGTACCTCGCAGAGCAAAGGGGCGATCCGAAGAGAGGATGCGTCGATTTGTGCGATTGTTCTGGCAGAGGAGCAGCTGCTCTCGGTTCCCACACGCAGTAGCTCATTAACGACAATAGCAAGCGTGCGGCCTGGCGTCAACATACCTCGTTATTTTTGACATTTCGGGCAGTAATGGGTGCCACGGCCAGCTAGAACGGTGCGGCGAATGGGGGTTCCGCATACGAGGCAAGGCTGGCCGCCTCTCATATATACGCGGTGTTCCAGTTGAAAAAAGCCGCGGACGCCGTCCGCGTCGACGTAGTCGGAGACGGAGGAGCCGCCGAGTTCGATGGCGTGGCGGAGTACGGTCCGAAGGGCTTCGCGGAGGCGTTGCGACTCGACGCGGGTGAGGCGGGCGGCTTGGCGGCTGGGGCGGATACCGGCGCGAAAGAGGCTCTCATCGGCGTAGATGTTGCCGACGCCGTGGAGAAGGGACTGGTTGAGGAGCGCGGCCTTGATCGGCGTCTTGCGATGGCGGAAGAGGGCGCGAAAGTTTTCGTCCGTGATGGTGAGGGGTTCGCGGCCGGGTCCTTCGTAGCGCTGCTCGGGCGTGTGAACCGAGAGTCGACCGAAGCGCCGGGCGTCCACAAAACGGAGTTCGCGGCCGCCGGCGAGCGAGAGGATGGCGTGGGTGTGGGGCGGTTGGGGCGTTTCCGGAGAGGAGACGAGGAGCCGGCCGGTCATGCCGAGATGGACGAGGAACTGAGCCGTGTCCCGCAAGCCGGTACGCTTTAAATCCATTACGATTGTTTTGCCGACGCGGTGCACACGGGCGATCGTCGCTCCCGTGAGGGTTTCGGCGATCAGCGCGGGCGTGGATTTGAAGGTTTGCGGCTTGTTGCTCGTCCAGACGGCGCGAATGGTGTCGCCGTGAACGCGGTCATGGACGCCGTTGGCGACGGTTTCAACTTCGGGAAGTTCGGGCATGTGGTTTATGAGATGACCGTGACGGCGGAAGGGCCTTACCTGAGGACCATACCAATCGTTGTGAGCCAGATCTCGACCAGCTGGGGCCATGCGGGTGCTGGGAACCTGGTACGTGGGAGACCAAAGGCATGGCCCCCTTCGCGCGTAAAGATGCTCCACGGGAACACCGGCTTTCTTCAAGGCTCCGATGGTTGCAGCAGGCTGTGGTGGGAGCCGATAAGTTCGCGATAGAGCGCGGTGGCATCGTCTCCACCGACCAGGATGGTGTCGCGATAGGTCAGCCACGCATGAGCGGCGAACTCGCCTTGCTCATCCTTGCGTGCGCCGATGTGGAGCTCGGTGGGAATATCGCGGCGGGCGAGGAGCATCCTAAGGGCAAGAGCGCGGGTAAGGCAGTTATCGAAACCAAGGAAGAGGCTACTCTGCTCGATCGCTTCCGTGGCGTCGCGGACGTCTTGCGGCAGTTCAGGTGAAGGCGGAACAGGTGGCGTGGGGATGTCGCCCAGGGCAAGCAGCGTGCGGGCCGGCGTTGCCAGCGTGGCAAACTTGGCGCAGAGCATATAGAAAGCGGCCTCGACGATCAGCCAGCGCTCGGCGGGTTCCCTTTGCATAAAGCGGCTGGCAGATTGGATTGGGCGGAGAACGCGCTCCATGATTTAGTGCACCGAGCGGACAGAGCCGGCGGTCTTAACGGCCAGGCGCTGAGGCCCGTATTTGCGGAGCAGCCGGACGACGCGGAAGAGATAGTTGATAAAGAACAGGAAGCGGTTGTGGACGGGGACATAGAGGTCCTCGTAGTTGAGTTCAACGATGGGGATGAACGTGTAGGCGAGACGGTCGCGACGACGAGGGCAAAGGAGATCGGCGAGAGCCTTGCGTTCTTCCGTGGAGGAAGGTTCGGTCTCCCCACTCATGACGTGGTCGACGACGTCTTGTGCAAGGATGGAGATGTCCGGAGTGCGCTGGAGCAAGCCGGCGACGACCGGCGGAAGGGGTTCACCGTAGAGCCGCTCAGCCAGAGTAAGCCCGAGCAGGACGACGAGGTGTTTCCCGGTGGGCTCGAGCGCGGTGATGAGGGCGTTCCAATCCAACTCCGTGGCGTAGCGCTTGAGAAACTGCGCGATATCGGCCGACCATTTGAGGCGATCCCAGTTGTGTTTGGTGGCGTGGGCACAAAGGCTGACGAGAAGGTCTTGCGGGCGCTGTAGGAGGAGCGTCACATCGCCGAGCTGAAGATAATGGTCGGCGCGCTCGATGTCGGCCTGTGAATCCTGCCAGAGAGTGAAGCGGGAAGGCATGATCTGGAGGTGAAACTCAAGCACGGCCTGGTCGGATTTGCGGCCGAAGGTGAACTCGCGCATCCTGGTGAGGATGTAGATGTCTTTGCTTTCCGTGTCGCAGCTGCCGAGGAGATCATAGCCGAGGCGGCGGGCAATTTTGAGGACGGGCTGGAGATCTTCTTCAAGGAAGAGGAAATCGAGGTCGGCGGATTCGCGCAGAGTGGCCGAGCCATAAAGAAGCAGGCCGGCGGAGGGACCTTTCCAGGCAACGATACGGAGGTGTTCGCGGTCGAACTCACGCTGAAGTTCCGCAAGCGCCGCGAGTTGCGTGACACTGCGGCCTACGTAGGCGGCCTGATTGGCGCGCAAGCGGGACAGAACAGCAGGCGGAATAACAGCGCTGAGAGCGCCTGGGGTAAGTAGCCTGGTAACGAGAAGAGGGAACATTCCATGAAAACCGGCGAGTTCGATCAGGCGATCCCAGTCGAAAGTTGCGTTTGGCGAGATGGGCCATGGTGTCTCCGTGGCCGCCGAGGGCAGACATTGCACCAGCAAACGCATCTCGGGTGTGACCTGCATGGCCGGGCCTTCGTTCATTCGGAGCTCAGCTGGAAGCTCGAACGATCAACTTCTTTCGCTCAAGATCGGAGAGAAGGCTATCGAGGTCGGCACGCAACGTGTCAGGCTCGACCTCAAACTCTGCGAGCAGAGCGGACTCGATCTGTGGACGGGGGATTCCCTCGCCTAGGAGCTTCCAGAAGCGGCTGGCCACCGGCGACAAGCCGAAGTAGACGCCCGAACTCATGTCGAGCACGACGGTCTCGTCGTTGAGCGACTCGGAGAGGACATACTTTGGAATGGTGATCGTCGCTTCGGGGGTCATCGGCATCTCCGTCAAACGATACTCTACCGGTTAGACGGTATATCGTCCAGCGGGCTATATAGCTTTACATGGAACAGCGGGCGAGAGCGCGCAACTCAGGGCTGGAGTTGTGGAATAGCGTAGCGGCCATGAGCATGGTGCGGATGTCGTGATCGCCAATGCGCTCACGAAGACCCTGGACCACCTCGGGCACGTCGTTCATATCGAGGCAGAGCTCGCAGACGCCGGTGTACTGGTCACGGACAGGAAGCAGGTCGCGGAGCCTGGGGTCTTCCTTGACAAGCTGGAAGAGGCCGAAAGGGCCGATGGTGCTGATGGCTTCAAGCAGCGGATCGCGGACGGCACGATGAAGAATGCTGTCGAGGTCTTCGTCGAAGGTATTGCCAAGCACCAGCGGCGATGTGCGATGACTGCGCCGCGACGGTCCGCAGCAGCCGTAGACAAACCCATCCGGCTCAATCACGGGCTGGAAGATGGTGCCGCAGCCGCCGGGGCCAGGCATGTCGGTAAAGGTGAAGTGGTCGGTCGGAAGCGTGGAAGCGTGGCCAAGGCGGACGACTTCGATCTTTTGGTACGGAACCTGAATCTGAACGAGTTTTTCTTCGATGCGCGGGTTTGGGCCGAAGGCGGCCATGACTCCTCGAACATAGGTGGGAATGCCGAACTCCTTGCAGAGCGCGAGAAGAAGCTCGACGTTTTCGGCTGAAGACCACTCCTCGTGATAGTCATCCCAGCTGATTAGGAGGGTATCGAGACCGGCATCCTTGAGGCCGCGAACACGTTCACGGGCAATCTCCGGCTTGTTCCGGCTGACCCAGCCGGCACCGGTGACGAGCGAGACCAGCAGGCCAATGTCCTTGGCTTCGCGGATCAGGGGAACTATCTCGTTGTAATAAAGGAGGGGCTCGCCGCCGGTGAAACAGAGCTGCTCGGAGTACTTCGGGATGACCTTAATGTAAGCGCTGGCCTGCTCGGGCGTCATCTTGCCCTCGGCTTTGGGCGATGACTCGATGATGCAGTGCCGGCAGGAGAGCGGGCAGGTGCGGGTGTAGAGGAGACCGAAGACTTCGTATTGGATCATGAGGTCAGCTCGCTAAATCGTTCTGAATAAAATCATAGACCTCCGGCAGACGGTTGAGGTCGCGCGGAACGTAGAGCCGCTTGATCGGTACTTGCCGAATGAGTTGATTGAGGCCGGTAAAGCGCTTAGCTACCAATGGGAAAAGTTGCGGGAGGCCCTGATTATGCAAATTGTACTGAATGTGAGGAAGGAGCGCTTCCATGGCTCTGATGCCTTGCAGCTCATGAACTTCAATGCCGGCGTAACCGAAGGTCGGCTCCAACAGATATAAGCGTTTGAGCGGAGTGGGGTAGGGCGAAAACTTTTTAGCGATATGGCCCAAGTCTTCTCCGGCGCGATAAGGACGGTAGTAGGGCGTGGCCGGCAGTACGTCGCAATAGTTTTCTCGGGATACGGCGAGATGGTCGTCGCTGACGAGCGTGTGGTTGCGCGACAGAAAATAGCCGAGCAGCGTTGACTTGCCCGCGTGGGAATCGCCTAGAAAACCCATGGAGTGATTGGAGTCTTCATGGGTGCCGACCGCCATACCGTGCAAAAATTCCGCCGTGCCCCTCCAAAGAAGAAACATAGGGATAATCTGCTGAACGATCCAGTAACGCAATAAGGCTTCCGGAACAATCGGGAGGCACTCGCAAGCGATCGTGGCATTCTGCGGGAGTAAAGTAAAGGCTGCGAAAGCGCCAATACGCACAAGAATTGATTCGCCAATGACCTGCACGTAGATGTTACGGCCTTGCGATTGGCAAAGCGCTGTAAGGTCCGTGGGCGCTTGCGGCAGAACATCCCGGTAACAGACATCGAGATGAATTACTGGGGAGGGATCGTCGTAGACGGGAAGAGCACCGAAAGAGAAATTGCTTTCGATGCCCGCTCCATATGCGATGTACGCCTGCAAGCGAAATCCTTAGACGATAATGGTCGTGACCGAACGCGAACCAGTAGTGATGATGGGTCCAATGATGAAGTCGGGGGAAGGGCCCTGGGGCAGACCGAAGATCTTGGTGCGCTCGGCAAGCGAACCGTACTCGATCAAGGCAGGCTTCGTGTAAGCGGCTTTCGCGGTAAGTTTGTTAATTTGCTGTGTGCTCATACTATGCTGACCTCTGAAGGTAAGATGTTGGATCAAATGTCCTGCCATGAGTATAACGGCTTGGGTCGATTTCCAAACATGAAAGTGTAAAGAATTTCAAGACGTAACAGTCAAGAAGTTACTGCTTACATAGCGCAATTATAAGGCGTTCAGCTTGCCGTTGTCAAACCTCCCTGAAAAAAGGCGAGTTCTCCATATCTTTGCTATCAAGGCTGCTAACATTTTGATGCGGATTGCGAGATTGTGATATCTGCTTTTCGACTGTATGCAGCACTTAAGTCATGTATGGCTCATATCCCATCTGCCGTGATGACACGATATGATGAGCTAACGGCGTTTTCGAGCATCGCTCCGTTAGAATTTTACCCAGACCGGAGTACCTTTCAGCAGTGAATCAACGCAAATCAGCCGTCATCCTCGGTGCCCAGTGGGGCGATGAAGGCAAGGGCAAGATTGTCGACGTGCTATCGGAGAGGTTTTCCGTGGTGGCGCGGTATGCAGGCGGCCATAACGCCGGACACACCGTTATCATCGACGGGAAAAAATTTATCTTGCAGCTGATCCCTTGCGGAGTGCTGCGCCCGGATTGCAAGGCCGTGATCGGCAATGGCGTGGTGCTGGACCCCATGGCCTTTCTGAGTGAAGTGCGGAAGCTGCGCGAAGCCGGGCTGCCGTTGCCGAGCGGGCCGGATGGTCAGCTATTCGTGTCGGACCGCGCACAGGTGATCCTGCCTTACCACCGAATGATTGAACTGGCGGCGGAGAACGCGCCGGGACGGACCAAGATCGGGACCACGAGCCGCGGCATTGGTCCGGCCTACGAAGACAAGATGCATCGCAGCGGGCTGCGCGTTATAGACCTGCTGAACTCGGCCTTGTTGCGGACACATATCCAGAATGCATGCTTTGAAAAGAATACGATCGCCCATGCGCTGTTCGGCACCGAGCCGCTCGATCCCAAGAGCATGTACGAGGAGTATGCAAGGGCGGCGGAGCAGATCGCGCCGTTCGTGACCGATACAGCACTGCTGTTGAACGACGCGCTAGCCAAAGGCGAGAAGGTGATGTTTGAAGGCGCGCAGGGAGCACTGCTCGACATCGATCATGGAACCTATCCGTTTGTGACTTCATCGTCCGCGACGGCGGGTGGCGCGGTCACCGGCACCGGCGTGGGGCCGACGAAGATTGATATGGTGATCGGCGTGACGAAGGCGTATGTGACACGCGTGGGCGAGGGACCCTTTCCAACGGAAATTCAGGACCACTCGGCGGACTTGCTGCGGGCACGCGGGCAGGAGTATGGCGCGGTCACGGGGCGTCCGCGACGTTGCGGTTGGCTCGACCTGCCGCTGTTGCGTTATAGCAACATGATCAACGGCACGGAGTGGCTGGTCGTGACCAAGATGGACGTAATGGACGAGTGCATGGACATTCCCGTGTGTACAGGATATCGCGTCGACGGCAAACTGACAGATACGATTCCGGCGGACATGCGCGGATTTGATTCGATTACCCCGGTGTATACAACCTTGAAAGGGTGGAACTGCTCGACGGAGGGGATTACCGAATTCGAGAAGCTGCCGCGGCTGGCGCAGGATTATCTGCATTTTCTGGAACGGGGGTCGGGCGCGAAGATCGGCATGGTGTCCACGGGGCCGGACCGCGCGCAAACGATGACACTGCCGGCGTTTGAAGAGGCGCTCCAGTCTTAGGGAGGAGGATCAATGGTCAGTTTTATCGTGCATATGCGGTTCGAGCAGGAGCAGCAGACGGCGGCTCGGGAGCATCTGGTGGCATTAGCGCAAGCTTCCCGTGAGGAGCCGGGCTGCGTCAGCTATGTGCCTCATTTTGTCGAGAACGACACAGGCGCGGTGCTGATCTATGAGCAATATGCGGACGAATCGGCCCTCGATCACCATCGGCACACACCCCACTTTGCACGGCATGCCATCGGCGGACTCTACCAACTGATGAAAGATCGAAGCATCGAGAATTTAACCGCGCTCGCCTGAGCATCCCATTGCGGTGTGCTTCCGAGGCTCGGGAGAGAGTTTCTTTTGACTCTAAGAGTGGCGCGGATTAGTATCCGCTTGAACGATGCGATCTTCGGCCCACATGCGACTGCGAGCTTACACTTGGCTGATCATGCTTGCGGTCCTGACGATGGGTGTCCGTGATGGCCATGCGGCCAAGAAGATCAGCGCCGGATCGAAGCGGGATTCGCGGCATATTGTTGAGAGTCTGGAAGACCAGTGGCGGGCCGCGCAGCTTACGGCGGATGTGAGCGCAATGGACCGTTTGCTGGCCGACGACTTTGTGGGAATCTCAATCACAGGTCAGGCGAATACAAAAACGCAGCAACTTGATCGTATCCGTAACCGGCGATTGGTCCTGACGCGCATCGATCTGAGCGATCGCAAAATTAAGCTTCTGGGAACGGTGGCGATCGTTACGTCGTTGGCCCAGGTGGAAGGAACGAATGAAGGCGAACCGATGAAAGGAACTTACCGCTATACGCGCGTCTATCAACGCCTGGCGTCTGGAACTTGGAAGACAACCAATTTTGAGGCCACACGTGTACCTCAAGGACGGCGGCCTTAGCTGGCCGGCGGTAAATTGAGAGCCAGAAGGCGTCTTGAAAGCGATCGCGTGGCACCGGTGATTTTGGCATCTTCCGGTTCAACGGAAAGACAGATGAACGAAGCTGAGAGACCTATAGCGATCGACTTCGGCTGGCGTTTGGGCACGGCCTCTAGAAGAACGGGCTCACGCCTTTGAGGCATGACACCATTGGGTGCGTCTCGCATAAACGACGAAGGAATATTGCTTGGAGTATGCATGGGGTGCCCTCGATTCGACCTTATCGCTAAGTCAATCGACTAATTACGGAAGTCATCTGATAATCCTGATGCCGCCGTACCTGCTCTAGATGATTTAGCATCGCCCGGCGTTGCATGCAGTGTATAGGCCTGTTCCAATTTGGCCCAGGTTGTCTCTAATGCTTCAGGGAGAACACGTGTTTCACCCACAACGGTAATGAAGCTGGTGTCGCCGGACCATCGCGGCAGCGCATGAAGATGAAGATGGCTCGCTACCCCTGCTCCAGCAGCCTCGCCGAGATTCATGCCCAGGTTAAGGCCATGAGGGCGATAGACCTTGCGCAAAACATCTTCGGACAATCGTGCAAGCTGCATCATCTCCACCGCGGCGTCCAGCGATAGCTTCGCAAGTGAATCCTGATGCTCGTAGGGGACGAGGAGGATATGGCCCGTGCCGTAGGGGAATAGATTGAGGCAGATGAAGCAGTGTTGCCCGCGATGGACGATGCGGGCGGCCGAGAAAGCCAGACGAGATTCCATTCCCGAAGCAATGGCATAGCTTGTTGAGGCCACGAGATTACAGAAGACGCAATGCCTGTCCTGATCGGCGGGCCATGCGGCAAGCTCGGGCGGAACACCTTTACGAGCATCCGGCTCCGCTTGACTGACATAGTTGTAGCGCCATGGGGTCCAGAGGCGGTCCATGAAGTTAGTATAGCGAAATTAGTATAGCGATTCGGTTCAGCGGAGGGCGGCTTGCTGGGCCGCAACCGCCGCGCCAATTACGCGCGTCTGGGCATCGTCGTTCACGACTTCAAGCGAATAACTTTGCAGCGGGCTCATGGTGACCATCTGCTGGACGTAGTCGCGCAGCATGGCCAGATCGACGAAGCGCACGTTGAAGCCGGTAAGGAAGAACTTGCCCGGTCCGTCGAGATGGATGGAACTGGCAGTCGCGGCGGCCAGCGCTTTGTGCCACAGTCGCTTGAACTCTATGCACTTGGCGTCACCCTTGTTGGCCGCCTCGAAGACCTCCTCAGGCTCCATGTCCAGAAAGCGCAGGCGCATGGCGCGATGCCCCATGATCCCTTCCATGTGGCCGCGCCCACCGCAGCCGCAGAAGCGCTCCTTGTCGTCGAGCGACACGACGGTATGGCCGCCTTCGCCGGCCGATGGCATAAACGGATAGCGGCCGTAGCCGATACCGACCCCCATGGTCCAGACGCGTATCGTATGGTCGAGCTTGCCGATGGAGGCGGCCAGGCCGGAGGCGACCGCGTCGGCGTCGTTGAGGACGTTGACGGCGGCATTCAAACCGTGAGCCTGGAGCTGCGAGGTGAGAAGCTCCTGAACGCGCGCGCCTTTCAGTTGCGGTAGATTGGGCGAATCCTCGACTATGCCGTGCTTCACGATGCCCGGCAACGCGATGCCCACAGCCGTGACATCGTTCGCTCCTTCGGCTGCCGCGATCACCCGCTCACAGATGGTGCGGATAAGCCCTTCCGTGGGCATTTCGACCAGCGCGTACTGGTCGTCTTCGTTCTCAGGGAAGCGGCGCAGCTCGCCCCGCAGCTTATGATCGACCACCAGGCCGGCCAGCATCCGCTCCGATAAAGTCACACCGACAGTCGTTGTCATACGTCTCAGGCCTCGTTGATTTGGTTGCCGGGAGCCTAGTCGAACTTGCTCACGCGGTTCAATCCATTGAAAGCCGCTACTTTATAACATTCCGCGAGCGTTGGATAGTTGAAGACCGTATCCACGAAATAATCCAGCTTTCCGCCTAGTGCCATGACGGCCTGCCCGATGTGTACGAGCTCGCTCGCGCCCTCGCCGATGATGTGGACGCCGAGCAGCTGATGCGTCATTCGGTGGAAAATAAGTTTGAGGCGGCCCGTGGTATCGCCGCGAATCTGGCCGCGGGCAATCTCGCGATAGTAAGCCACGCCGACCTCGTAGGGCACGTCTTCCTCGGTGAGCTGCTCTTCCGTCTTGCCAAGAAAGCTGATCTCCGGGATGGTCCAGATACCGTAGGGATAGAAGCTGGGATTCGAGATGATGCTTTCATCGCCGAACGCCCGCGCCGCGGCTACCCTTCCCTGCTCCATGGAGACGGAAGCCAGCGAAGGGAAGCCGATAACGTCGCCAACGGCAAAGATGGTGGGCTGCTTGGTGCGGTAGTCCTTATCGACGGGGATGCGGCCGCGCGAATCGGAGTCGATCCCGACGGCTTCGAGGTTCAGCTCGTCGACATTACCCTGACGGCCGACGGCGTAGAGCAGCGCATCGCCTTGCAGCTTCTTCTTGCTTTCAAGATTAGCAACCACGGTGCTGTCGGGCATCTCTTCCACCGACTCTACTTCTTCGTTGAGGCGCATGGTGACGCGCGAGTCGCGCAGATGGTAGCTAAGCGCTTCGATAATCTCCTGGTCGGCAAACTCAAGCAGGCGCGGACGGCGTTCGATCAGAGTGACGCGAACGCCGAGAGCGGAGAACATGCAGGTGTACTCCACGCCGATAACACCGCCGCCGACCACGATCAGGGTCTTCGGCAGGCTAGGCAGATCGAGCACCAGGTCGGAGTTGATGATGCTGCGTCCGTTGATCGGTACCTTGGTGGAGGAGGCAGGCTTGGTGCCGGTCGCGATCAGGACATTCTTTGCCTCATAGATCGTGGAGCCACGGGAGTTTGTGACCTTGATATGGGTAGGATCGACAAAGCTGGCCACGCCGACCAGCATCTCGATGTTGTTGCGAGAGAGCTGCGCTTCGGTAACGTCTACCTCGGTCTTGATGACATGCTGGACTCGGAAGGCGAGGTCCGCCATGGTGATGCGTTCCTTCACCCGGTAGTTCATCCCGTAAATCGACTTGTAGTTATAGCCGGAGAGGTGAAGAACAGCCTCGCGCATGGTTTTGGAAGGGATGGTGCCTGTATTGATACATGCGCCCCCAACCACCTCGCGCATCTCGACTAAAGCAACCTTTTTACCGAGCTTGGCACCGTAAATGGCGGCGCGTTGTCCGGCGGGACCGGAGCCAATCACAATCAGATCGTACACACTGCTCATAAACGCTTGACCTGGAATGCGGCCTACTGGACGCGCATTGCTTGCATCACGTACTCTCGGGACGAACCGAGTTTGCTAGGGCACCCGTCGGGCGGCTTGCACCGATGGAGCAAGACGCCCGACGGGCGGAAATTTGGCATGGGCGTAATCCGCCTATCCTGCTAAACGTAACACACATTAACTATAGCTTTTAGACTGGAGGAGTGAATCCCCAGCCGCTGCGCTACGCAATCTCGGATCGGAACTTTGCGCGGCATCATGGTTTTATGCCGCCCGAGATGCAAGCTCGACTGCTTGGAGAGGAAGGCATCGCTTTTTTTCAGCTGCGGGAGAAAGACCTGCCCCCCTTTGAATTGGCTACTCTGACACGAAAGGTGCTCCAGGCGCTCGGTCCAACGAAAACACGCCTTTTGATCAATGGACGGGCCGATGTGGCAGCGGCTACCGGTGCCCACGGAGTTCACCTGACGTCTTCGCCGGACGAACTGACCATTCGGCAAGTGCATCGGCTGTACGCGGCGGCTGGACACCCCGCGCCTCTGGTCACGGTGTCCTGTCACACGCTCGAGGATGTGGTCCGTGTTCGCCGGGAGCCGCCGACGGCCATTCTATTTGGACCCGTCTTTGGCAAATCAGTTCGAGGAGAGCTGGTCATGGCCGGCTCGGGTCTGGCATTGCTGCGCGATGCCTGCCAAATAGCCTCTCCGGTGCCGGTGCTGGCGCTTGGCGGCGTGACGGACGGGAATGCAGCCGGTTGCCTGCAGGCGGGAGCGGTGGGTTTTGCAGGTATCCGTTTGTTCCAACGCCGCTCCGCATAGCCGCGGTCTATCAGAAGAGAGACGTGCAACCGCGCAAGGGCTCCGGTACTCCTAAGGCCCATGAAACTTGCCCTCTTCCCGCTCGCCGCCGCACTGCTGGCGTGCGTCTCGTCTGCCCAGCAAGCCCCTGTCGATCAGGTGGTTGGACGGCTGGAGACCGTAGCCACCTTCAACGGGCCGATGCCGACCGGAGTCACGGTCTCGCATCGGAACCGGATTTTCGTGAACTTTCCGCGTTGGGGCGACGACGTGCCGTTTACCGTTGCCGAGATCGTCAACGGCAAGGCAATGGCGTTTCCCAGCCAGGCGGTGAACGACTGGCCGGGGCGTTCCCTGCCCAATCCGAATGCGTTTACGGACGAGGCCGCCAATCAAACGCACTTCGTCAGTGTGCAATCGGTGGTGGTGGACCCGGCGGACCGGCTGTGGGTATTGGATACCGGCGCGCCGCTGCTCAAGAACATCGTTCCCGGTGGACCAAAGCTAGTTTGTATCGACCTTACAACCAATCGCGTGGTGCGGACGATTCTGCTGCCGCCCGAAACCGCGGGCACGAACAGCTACATGAACGATGTGCGGTTCGACCTGCGCGTGGGCGATACCGGCCCGCAGGACCCGCAGACGATGATTGGCAGCCGTCCGGCACCGAATCCGAATAAGCCACCGGTCGACCCGTCGCATCCAGCCGCCGAGCGTAGCCCCGGCAGCGAGCAGGCTGCCGTTTCCACGGCTTTCCATGGAACGGCCTACATTACCGACTCCGCGTCCGAGGGGCCAAACGCGTTGATCGTCGTCGACCTCGCGACCGGTAAGAGCTTTCGCCGCTTGAACCAGCACGAGAGTGTCGTGGCGGAGTCGGGCTTTCTGATGTTTGCCGAAGGACAGCCGGTCTATAAGACGGAGCCGGGCAAGCCGTCCGAGCCGGTCGTCTTTGCGGCGGACAGCCTGGCGATCTCAGCCGATGGACGGGAGATCTTCTACTGCCCAATCAACTCGACCAAGCTCTACAGCGTCAGCACGGAGGCCCTGCGCGACCGGTCAAAGTCGGATGGGCAGGTGGCCGCCACGGTGCGGGTGCTTACGGGCAAAATGCCCTCAGATGGGCTGGAGTCGGATGCGGCGGGGCGTGTTTATCTGACCGATCCGGTGACGGATTCGATCCATCGCTTCAATCCGAAGACCGGATTGATCGAGACCATCGCGCACGACCCCCGTTTGCTGTGGCCGGATACGATGAGTCTTGCCGATAGCGGCTACCTCTATGTAACCGCGAACCAGCTTCACCGGCAGCCCACGATGCATCACGGGCAAGACCTGCGGCAGAAACCATATCAGTTGTTCCGGATAAAAGTGGACGCACTGCCGGTGCGCCTCCAATAGTTGAAATTCCAGAAACACGTTAGTTTTGTATAGCGGCGAAAACTTCTTCCTCTTTGAAGATTGCTCCCGTATAACTAAGCGGATATGTCCAACCGGCTGGGCGGCTTTCGATCTCTAGCAGTTTTATGGTTTGCGGTGTTGTGGGTGCCCCATGGGGCACTTGCGGGCAAGGCCGTTAGCGTGCCCGATTGGGTGCGCGACGCGGCGCGCCGTGCGGTGCCAACCTACTCGTCGGAGACGAACGCGGTCGTGCTGCTTGACGAAACAACCTATACAGTCGCGCCAGACGGACGAGCGACCGAGCATTATCGTCGCGTGGTGAAGATTTTGCGTCCGCAAGGCCGCCGCGGCGCGAAGGTGAAGGTCAGCTATGACCGGGATACGCCGCTTACTTCACGTCACATCTGGAGCATCGGGCCGATAGTCGCGAATACGCTGAAGGACAACGAAATCATCGATGTGAGCTCATTCGGGTAGAAAAAATTGATTTCTGTAATGCAGCAGAAGCAAATGCCAAACGAACAGGACTCCCGCATTGCCGTGAATCCACTTTTAGGGGGTGTAAGAACAGGACGTATAGCTGGTCAAAGTGTTTGTTTGATCATTCCAGTCATCATACGTCGCACAGATATATGATCCGCTTCCACCATCACCAGATCCACCTTGAGCTCCCCCGCTGCCTCCAGAACCCGATCCATTCCGCGTAGGTGTCGTGATGTTGGACGAAACCGTTGATCTGTCACAGCCAGTCGGACTTATATTTGTTGGATCAGGCCTGCTCGACCCGTCACCTTTGTTATTGGTTCCACACCCGGGACCCATTACCGAGCCGGATGTAACTTGGCACGAGGCCTCTCCCGTTTCTCCCAAGCCGAGCGCGTGTCCTACTTCATGAGCGCTCGTGCCAGTAAAAAAATTTGCCGCCCCGGCGGCAGTAGGATCGTATGCGAGCTTAGTTGTGCCACTCGCGCTAAAAACATATACGATCTGTTAAAGCTGACTGTTGCTCCAATTATTGAGCCGGTTAGATTTGTACCTATTTGAGTAAATGCTACGTCATTGGGAGAGCCGCTTGGATCGTTCATGATTCTAATTGCATTTGGAGCCCCTGCACTTGGGTCAGAAGTCACAAAGCTTGCAGTATCGAATTAAGCGTTAAAGAGGCTGGTAAACCAAGATTGTACTTCCTGTGTTGCTTCCAACTTTTCTGGCGGCGTAAATGTTGGGTCTACATAAATGCTTATTACGTGAGGTTTTGATGAAGTGCCCGCATCCCAATGATAAGCATACCCGTTCACCGTCAAAGAAGGCTCGTTGTTACAAACAGCCGCATGAACCTTCGTTCGACAAGTAAACAATGCAAATATACCAACTAAAGGAGCACAAGCAATATAGATCCTGTAACTCTTCATTTTGGGTGTGCCTCGCTTGCAGCAAATCCACGCACCTTGAAAATAAAATCCGCCTCTTGCGTATCTTTTAGAAGATGTGAAGGGTTAGTTTTAGCGGGTATGATGTTGCTCCCTCTGAGCAAAAAAGCGCGATCTTCGTCAACTTTATAGGTTCCGGTTTCTGGGATTCTTGTCAGAAACATAAGATAGCGTTCTCCTAGCCGTAGCATCTGGAACTCGGGAACGATTGCCCTGATCGATTTGCCATTCCACTGCATCTCCCCACCAGCCCTAGTCACTACTATTTGAGCCGTTTTAGACACATGCTCCATTGAGTCTTTTATCACAGCCTCAACCTGAAAGTCGTAATCGGAAAAGACGAATGTTTGTTGTGCTGTTATGGAAGATATTCGATCAACAGGGCGTCCCACGACCACTAGAGACGAGTTAGCGACTAGCTCATGCATCCATGCGTCATGGTCAGTCGAAGCACCACCTACTCTACCGTGTATACCGTTGGTGCGCGATACGACAGTTATAGCATTCGATTGATTCTGAGGCATAGACAGCAGAGCAGAAAAAGGAGTTAGATAAGCAAAATTTTCATATCGATGCGACTCCAATGCGCGAAGCTCTGGCGTAGAGGCTTGAGCATCAGGGACTTGTTGCGCATGAATTGCCGAAAGAAAGGCAAATGAAGCTGCTGTGATTGCTGCGGACAGTTTTTGCTTGAACATGACTTTTATCCCACGCTTATTACATTAGTGTATAAACCGAGCATTTCTGAAGTGTTTGCGTTAGTCGAATAAACTTCCGCCGAATTGCGGCTAATATACATCCAATCGTATGCCACCGGCATTTGTCACTGCTAGAGCATACCGTACCCCATTTGAATCTCTTTGTGCTGACTACGTGTCGTTTCGCAGCAAGGCATACGCTAGAGCCAGCCCTTGGCACGGGCGATGCGGGCGGCGTCGATGCGGTTGACCGCGCCGAGTTTGCTAATGATCTCGGAAAGATTATTGCGGATAGTGCCTTCGGACAGACGGAGGTCGGTGGCGATTTCAACCGAGGTGCGGCCATCGCCGGCGCGCTGGAGAATCTGACGCTCCCGATCGGTGAGGGGGTCGGTCTCGACGTTCCAGGCCTCCGCCGCAAGCGCGGGGTCGACCACGCGCAGGCCGCGATGGACGCGACGAACGGCGTCGGCAAGCTCGGCGGCGGGGCGGTCTTTGAGCAGATAGCCGTGGGCACCGGCGTCCATGGCGCGGCGCAGATAACCCGGCCGGGCGAAGGTGGTAAGGATCACGGTGCGCGTCTTCGGGTGGCTGCGAGTCAGTTCAGCGGCTAATTCGAGGCCGGTGAGCTTCGGCATTTCGATGTCGGTGACGAGCACATCGGGAGCGAGTTTGCGGACGGCAGAGAGCGCTTCGCGGCCGTCGGGGGCGGTGGCGACGACGGTGAGGTCGGCTTCGAGGTCGAGCAGAGCGGCCAGCGCGCCGAGGACCATGACTTGATCTTCGGCGAGGACAACCCGGATAGGCGGCACTAGCTGGCTCCCGTTACAGCCGGCAATTCGACGCGGACGCGAGTTCCTTCGACGGTATCGAGCGAGAAGCGGCCGCCGATGCGTTGGACGCGTTCACGCATCCCGCGTAGACCGTTGCCTTCGCGGGGCGCGGGATGGCGGCCGTCGTCTTCTACCGTAAGGGCGAGTTGGCCTTGCTCACTGGTGACGCTGACCCGGCAGTGGGTAGCGTGCGCGTGGCGAACGATGTTGGTGACGGCCTCGCGAAGGGTAAGGGAAAGGACGGTTTGGGCTTCGGGGTTGAGAGAAAGGGAAGGCTCGATGTCGGAGAGCGTGAGGGCGACTCCAGCAGCGTCGAGCGCCCGGCGAGCCAGGCTGAGTTCGGCGGCGAGACCCTGGGTGCGATAGCCGCCGATGGCTTCGCGGACCTCGGCGAGCGCAGTGCGGGCGGTGCGTTCGACATCAGCGATCTCGGCGGCGGCTCGGGCGGGATCATGGGCTGGTTCGCCCGCAAGCAAGCGCCCGGCAAGCTCAGCTTTCAGGACAATGACCGAGAGTGTGTGGCCGAGAACATCGTGAAGGTCGCGGGCAATGCGTTCGCGCTCGGCCACGGCGGCAAGCTCGACGATCTCCCGCTCGGCGCGGCGGAGTTTGCGGTCGGAGCGCTTCCCTTCGGCGACGACCAGGTTGCTGACGCCCACGACGGTGACGAAGAAGACACTGATTGCCAGGTTGATCGGGCCGCGCTCATGATCGCGCCAAATGGGGTGCTCGATCAGCCACCATCCATCGACAAACAGCAGAAGAGCATCCGCAACGATCAGCCCTAAAACCGTCCCCATACGATCGATAAAGAACGGCAAGTAGCCGGCCACATAGATAAAGAAGCTGGAAGCCCCTTCGTTTCTTGGATAATCGAGAATGCCGAGCAGAAGCATCGCGGCGAGAAGACCGAACTGGTTTCGCCTCGTGGCGGCTTTATTCAGGGCAAAGTAGATCACCAGGAAGATGCCGTAGACGCAGACAGTTTCCAACCAATAGCGAAGATCGCGCCGCAGCACGGGCTCAATGAAATAGAAGCCGGAGTAGGCCAGCCAGATGTAGCTCCACACCTGGCTGGTCTGGCTCTTCGGCTCCTTTGCAGCGGTCGTGTTGGCGTCGGCGCATTGCATGGGGTGTGGTTGCAAGTGTACCTCCGGCCGCGGTTACGCCGCGTTCTCTTGCCGCTGGAAGACGACCCAGCTTACGCCTAGCATCAACAGCGCGAAGCCGATCAGACCAGCCCAGTGGATGGCCAGGGAGATATGGTCGCGGTAGCCGAAGATGCTGAGCATCAGTTGCGCGAAGTGGTACGTAGGCAGAAAAACGGCGATCTTTTGCAGCAGATGCGGCAGGTAGCGGACCGGTATCCAAAGACCGCTCATAAACGACATCGGCAGATAAATGAGATTGACGACGCCGGGCGCGGCGTTCGCGGGTACAAGCAATGCGAGCAGCAGACCCATGCTGGCGAAGGCCACGGCTCCGGCGGCGGTCATGCCGAGCATCTCGACGATCTGGACGGGAGTAATCGAGACTTGGGCGAAGGCAATGCCGATGACGATCAGGATGGAGACGATCAGCAGCCCAAACGCGACAGCCGTCATGCACTTGCTGAATAGGTAGGCCGCAACCGGCATGGGACTGGCGCGCTTGAGCTCCAGCCATCCCATGGCGCGTTCACTCGCCATGCCGACGCCGATGCCGAAGAGCGCCGCGCCGATGGTGCCGAAGCAGGCGTAGCCTCCCAGCATCGCCTTGGCGACGCTGAATCCGTCCGACTCAAAAGCATTGCGGTTGACGACGCCGAAGAGGATATAAAACATGACGGGGAAGCCGATCACGGAGAGCGAGAACGAGCGGGTGCGAAGAAGCTTGAGGAATTCGTACTTGGTCTCTTTGAGGTAGATGGGCAGCGCCGGAGCGGAGCGGCGAACGGGAAGGGATGCGAACGCGGTGGCCATGATGTCTCCTTGTAAGTGCGGCGGTTAGTTGGTGACCGACGAGGTGAGCGCGAGGAAGGCATCTTCAAGCGCGGGGCTGGCGACTTCGAGGCCGCTGAGCGTAGGGTCTTCAAGCAGCATGGCGCGCAGGACGGTCTCGGCCGCCATCGCGGTGACGACGGTGAGGCCGCGCGTCTGCTCGACAGCGGTGACGGATGGAAGCCGCCAAAGGAAGGTGGACGAGAGCTGGGTGACGCAGCGGATCGTGCGGCCCGCGCTCTGGCTCTTGATCTCAGCCGGGGTGCCTTCGGCGACGACGCGCCCTTTGTCGATGACGATGATGCGGTCGGCCAGGGCATCAGCCTCTTCTAAATAGTGCGTCGTCAGCAGGACCGTCTTGCCGCGGTCGGCGAGCGTGCGGATCTGCGTCCAAAGTCCCCTCCGGGCTTCGATGTCCATCCCGACGGTCGGCTCATCGAGAAAGACCAGATCGGGGTCGCCGCAGAGCGCCAGCCCAAAAAGGAGGCGCTGACGCTGCCCACCGCTCAAGTGCTCATAGAGCTTTTCTTCAATGCCCTGCAGCTGCGCGATGCGGACGATCTCGGCCACCGGAAGCGGCGCGGGGTAGTAGCTGCGGAAGAGATCGATGTGCTCGCGTACCTTAAGCATCTTGGGAATGCTGCCCACCTGGAGCATCGCCCCGACCCGGCCGCGGGTAGCGGCGCTCCGGGGGTCGCTGCCGAAGACGCGGACGTTGCCGGCGGTAGGCGCGGCGAGGCCGAGCATCAAGCGGACGGCGGTTGATTTTCCCGCGCCGTTGGGACCGAGCAGCGCGACGATCTCACCGGGATAAAGATCGAGGCTTAGGCCGTCGAGGGCAATGGTTGCGCCGTACTTTTTGGTGACGGCGGCGAGTGAAGCGGCAGTTTGGGTTTGGGGTGGGATCTTCCGCGACGTTATCGCGGAGGCGGTCTCTTCGAAGTACATCGTGGTGGCCATTGTCGGTCTCCTCCTGTGTTCCAGCTACGAGAACCATCATGGGCTTCGCGGAGCGCCGCAAGAAGGAGCATCTGTCACCGATCGGCGTGACAGATGTCATGCGCGGTTACATGTAGTCGACGCCGTACTTAACGGGAATTTGCGTAAAGGAGATGCGCGTAGGCGCGGCCTCGCGGGCGGGCAGCATCCCGGCGAAGTGCAGCGTGGCATGGCCAAACTTCAGGTTGAGCTTGTCCATCGTGCGTGAGAGTTCGGAGCGGCGGTCGGGATCGCCGAAGAGCGTCTCCTGGTGCTCCTCCTCACGGGTCAGATCCCCCATGGTAATGGCGACAAAGAAAGGCTTCTCGTACTCCGGTCCGCGCGGCCGCTGCTTCCATCCGGTTTGCAACATCTGCAGCAGCGTAAGCGTGTCCTGCGCATCGGCGAAGCGAGTCTCCATGCGCCAGCCCAGATGCATAATGCCGCTGGTATGCTTTTTCGTCTTGCGGCCCCCCATGCGAGCAACCTGTGCGCGATTAAGGGCATAGCGGACAGTCAAGGACATGGACGCCGTGTAGAACTTCTCCATCCGCAGCCGCATGGCCGCCTTGTGCAACAGCTTATGCGCGACCGCCCAGGAACCTTCGTCGGAGCGGAACTCCGGCCCCAGGACGTGCGAGTGGCCGAGGGACTTCTGAATGTCGGAAGGGACGGGCGCGCCGTCGTCTCCGGTATCTCCGCCGCGCAGCCAGTGGTACATCCGGTCACCCCAGACACTATCCCATAGCTTGTGCATCCCGGTCCGATCCAAGGCAAGCAGCTGCTCCATGGTGGTGATGCCCTTGGCGTTCAGCCGCTTCTCCATCCGCGCGCCGACACCGGGAAGAGCGCGCAAATCCAGGTGCGCAATGGCGCGAGGAAGCTGCGACGGCAATAGCCCGATCAGCCCGTCCGGCTTCTGCATATCGCTGGCGATCTTCGCAAGATACCGATTGGGGGCCATGCCGATGGAGCAGCGCAACGTCCCGCCCACGTCGTCGCGAATGGCCTGCTTAATGGCCAGCGCGATGGCTCGCGCACGCGGGGGCTCCTGCTCGCGACCGATCAGCTGGCAGACTACCTCATCGATGGAAGGGGTATGGGCAACCGGGCAGCAGCGCTCCACCGCATCCGCAATACGCGCTGAATATTTGGAGTACTCCGTGTGATTACCCTCAATAAGGACAATATCCGGGCAAATTCGTTTAGCCTCGCCTACCTGGGTGCCGGTGACGATACCGAGCGCTTTGGCTTCGTAACTGGCCGCGATGCAACAGGTTGTGTCGGTCATCGTAGGCACGACGGCAAGCGGACGGTCCCGATATTCGGGATGAAGCTGCTGCTCGACCGAGGCAAAGAAGCTATTGAGGTCGATGTGCAGGAAGCTGAGGCGATCGGGTTGGTTTGGACGTTCCATGGAGCGTGAGCTTTGCATAAGCCGTTTTGCTTTCGCCTTATCTTCGTAAAGAATACGCCATGGCTTGTATCTTGCAAGCAAGTTCTGCGTCTAAAAATAATGAGTATGCGACAGATGGTCCTTGGCTTGTGTGTGCTCGTCGTCGCAGGGGTATTTTGGGGGATCCGATCCATGGCATTTGGAGCCGAAGTAAGAAAAGAGCCGCTACCGGCTCCCACAATGGATGAGCCAATCCATACGCACAGCGAGACGGCGGTTTTTGCGGGCGGCTGCTTCTGGGGCGTACAGACGGTCTACCAGCAGGTAAAAGGCGTGACCGCGACCACCGCGGGCTACTCGGGTGGTGCGGCTTCGACAGCGACTTACGAGCAGGTCTCGGGTGAAAATACAGGCCATGCGGAGGCGGTGAAGGTCGTCTTCGACCCGGCGAAAGTAAGCTACGGGACCCTACTGCGGATATTCTTCTCGGTCGTGCATGATCCTACGCAGCTAAACCGGCAGGGGCCGGATGTGGGCACATCGTATCGTTCGGCGGTCTTCTATACGACACCGGAGCAGCAGAAGGTCGCCGCGGCCTATATCGCGCAGCTGGACTCCGCGAAGGCCTTTCCGCGCAAGATCGTCACGGAGTTGGTGCCGTTGAAGGCGTTCTACGATGGCGAAGCGTATCACCAGGATTACGCGGTCAAGAACCCCGGCAATCCATACATTCAGGTCTGCGATGTGCCGAAGACCGCGGCTCTAAAGGCACAGTTTCCAGAGCTGTTTATCGAATATCGCCGCAAGTAGCTACTGCGTCACCTCGCCCTCCGGTTCATCGGTAGGGTCGTCGATCTCAGCCTGAAAGCCTTCGAGCAAGCGCGCGAGGAAGGCGTCGGAATCGGCTTTCTTGTTCTGAATCTGATCGGCGTTGGCGATGTGACGGGCAAGGTCGGCGAGCACGATTCCCCAGGCAAACGGATCGTCCCATGCGCCCGTCTGGATGGAGACGTGTTGCCCCTTCTCGGCGATCCAGACGCGCATCACCTCAAACGAGGCTTTATCGCGCTGTGCCGCGGGCGGAATGGCGAGGTTTTTTTCGGCTCCCATGAGTTGCTCCTGTTAGCTTTCGGCGTTCTCGTTCTAAACAAATCCGTTTACCACAACCAGATTGCCTAAGATGAGTTCAAGGCCTGTTTTACACGGTATCAACCGCGCCACTTCGCATCAACAAGCCCTTGCTCGGTAGTGTCCAAAGTCGATGGCAACAGTTTATCCCTTCGCCGCAGCAGCTGCTCCTGACGACAACGAACGGCCTTTTTCCGCGCACGCCGAGATGACGATCCTCGGCGGCATGATGGTCGAGCCGGTGGCCATAGTCGACGCGACCATGCTGCTGCGCGCCGACGACTTCGCGCTCGACTCGCACCGCCGCATCTACGCCACCATGCTCACGCTGACCGAGCTGGGCCACGCGGTCGACATTGTCACGGTATCGGAGGAACTTCGCCGTAAGAAGGAACTCGACTCTGTCGGAGGCGTGGCGTATCTGGCGTCGCTAAGCGAAGGTCTGCCGCGCAAGCTGAGCATTGAAAGCTACGTCCGGATCGTGCGCGATAAGAGCCTGATGCGGCAGCTGATGACGGTCTGCGACGGCGGCATGATGGAGGCGGCGGACCAGAGCCGTCAAGCGCTCGACGTGCTCAACACTGTTAGCCAACGGCTGGTCGAGATCTCCGAACACGCCGTTACCGGCGGCTTCTCCGACATCGCGGCCATCGTCAAAGACTCCTTCGGCTCGATCGACGAACTCTACGCGCAGGGCCGCGAGGTCACCGGCCTGGCGACGCACTACACGGAGTTCGACCGCATGACGAGCGGGCTGCAGGATTCGGAGCTCATCATCATCGCCGCGCGGCCTTCAATGGGCAAGACGGCCTGGGCGATCAATATCGCCGAGAACGCAGCCGTCCGGGGGGGCAAGGTGGTCGCCGTCTTCTCGCTCGAGATGTCGAAGGCTAGCCTGCTGCGCCGTATGCTGGCGTCGCAGGCGCTGGTCAACTCAAAGGCCATCCAGACCGGGATGCTGATGCGCGACGATCGGGGCAAGCTGGTCGCCGCGCTTGAACGGCTGATGGAGTCGAAGATGTTCATCGACGACACGCCCGGCATCACGCTGGCCGAGATGCGGGCCAAGGCGCGGCGGCTGAAGCAGCAGCACGGCCAGCTCGACATGATCGTGATCGACTATCTGCAGCTGATGACCGGCTCGACCGGCTCGCAGAAGGGATTCGAGAACCGGACGCAGGAGGTGTCGGCCATCTCCCGCGGGCTGAAGGCCTTGGCAAAAGAGATGAAGGTGCCGGTGGTCGCGCTCTCGCAGCTTTCGCGCGCCAGCGAGCAGCGCGGCGGCGATAAAAAGCCGCTGCTCAGCGACCTGCGCGAGTCGGGCTCGATCGAGCAGGACGCCGACGTGGTCTGCTTCATCCACCGCGAGGAGTACTACGACCGCGAGAACGAAGACCTGAAAGGCAAGGCCGAGATCATCATCGCCAAGCAGCGCAACGGCCCGACGGGCAGCGTCCACCTGGCGTATTTGGCGGACTACACGCGGTTCGAGAACCTGGCGAGCGGCGGCGAGGGCGCATATTAGCGGTGCCCCTTTGATTCAGGACACCGCTGGATTGTTACTTGACGACTTCCATGACTACCTCGACATCCTGATGCCGGGTGCTGCCGGGAATATCGAGCGAGCCAAGAACGAGCGGTTTACCGGGGGTAAGGATTGCCGTGCCTTCTAGAACGGTTTGACGAATGACTGGGTCTTGCGGAACAACATTGGACTTGTCCTCGACGATGGAGGACTGCTCCGCTTTGGTGCGAAGTCTTACGCCGTTCACCGACTCGTCCAGCGTGGCCGTAAAGCTTAGACCAACATCAACATAGGTAAATTGCGACTGAACATTGGAGTGCCCGGCATCATAAGAACCCGTGACAAGCGGCACCCTGCTGCCTTGTTTCAGGTCGGTTCTCTGACCTGAAACCACCATCAGAGCGAAGTGCTGGACGCCGATACGTTTGCCGCCTTCTGATTCGGTGATCGTGTATGTAAGCCGGTAACTCCTCTTCGGCCGGTCCAGATCGTTGAGGAGCTTCTGGGCGATCTCAAGTTGGTCGGCGGTGGTGCTTAGTATCAATGCATTCTGGTTGGGTACAAAGTAGACTTTTGCATCCGGTGTAAGAATGTTACGTACGGCCGTCACAATCTCGTTTCCCTCGCTCTGTTGACTAATGTTGTTAAGGTAGAACGTGTGAACGCTATAAGACTGCTTCACTGCCTTGCCCTCTGTTTGTGCGTTCAGCAGACCACTACTGCATACAGTCAGCAGGAAAGCCGCCGCGCAAATGCTCTTTGCTAGTTTCATCTGAAATCTCCTCATTCAATGTGTGTGTTTACTGCGTCTTCTCAGCTAAAGGCTCGAAGAACTGGGTAAAGTCCGCGTGCTCCGCCGCATACCGCGCATCGCGCTGTACCGGATTGAGCATGGCGATCTGTACAGGGTCACCTTCATGAACAAGGCGTAGCAGCAGCTTCTCTTGCTCCGTCAATGGCATGGGCGGAGCCGGGTAACTGACTCGGGTCGACTCCTCTTCTCTCTGCGATGAAGTGGTTGCCAATCGCGCTCTTCGGAATGCCAGTTTAGGTGGCTTTCGCGTCGCGGCCGTGAATGGCGTGACCGGTACATTCCCGGTCTGCATAGGGATTGCCTGAAAGCGCGTCGCGGAGGATTGCGGCGTTTTCCAACGCGCATTGAAGAAGAGCACGCAGGCTACGGTCGCTAGCACGGCACTTCCTACCAGCAAAGTTGTTTTCCGAGGTGAGCGGGCTATGATGGGCGTGGCAGCCGCGCGGTGCCGAACTGCGCTCACGATGCGGCTCTCCATGCCGTCCGGCGATGCCGCGTCGCGCAGGCCTTGCAATACCCTGTCGACGATCTCCTCGTTTATGTCGCTCATACTCCTCCTTTCTCCAGCCGCTCCCGCAGCCGTGTTCGTGCACGAAATAGTAGGGCGCGCACGGCGGATTCGCTTCTTCCCAGCACCGCCGCCATCTCCGCCGTGTCAAGCTCTTCAATGGCGGAGAGCAGCAGGACGTGCCGCTCCTTGCCGGGCAGCCGCTCGATCTCAGCCATGACGGCCTTCACGCGGCGCGCCTCGGCGAGCGCCTGATCCGCCGGAGTGCTCTTCGAGATCAGACCGGCGGCGAATTGCTCATCCATCTGCCCGGGCCGGATGCGGCGGCGGCGATCGAGCGCCAGGTTCCATGCAATCCTTACCAGCCAGACGCGCATCTCGCGCACGGCGGGCAGGTCGCGTCGATGTTCGAGCACGCGAATAAAGGCATCTTGCACCACGTCCTCCGCCTCCGCGCGGTTTCGCAGCAGGGAGTGCGCGACCCGGAAGAGGAGCGCGGAGTAGGTCTCTACAAGAGCCGCAAGGTCGATAGCCGACCCCGCGCGCTCCATGGACGGCAAACTCAAGCTGCATTCCTCGATTGAAGTCACGAAGTGTAGTTCCCTTCTATATAGGCAGACGGGTAGATCGCCGTTGCGCTCGTTAATTTTCGCCATGGAGAGCTGCCTTGCGGCCCACTGGCACGGCGGTACCATCGGTATAGGACATTAAGCGTGAAGAGTTGGATTGAAATATCTGAAGAGCGGCTGGCTGAGAACTACCAGCGGGCCCGAACAGTTTTGGAGCATGAGACGAGACCGGACGCGGCGCTGCTCGCCGTGGTAAAGGCGAATGCCTACGGACATGGCGCGGGGGTATGTGCTCCCGTGCTGGCGCGCGCGGGTGCGAAGTGGTTGGGCGTGACGGATGCGGCGGAGGGTGCGCTGGTCCGCCGGGTTTTATTCGACGAAGGTGTTGCACAGCCGGAGATTCTGGTTATGTGCGGCCATTTGCCGGAAGATGCCCCGCTTCTCGTGCGGGAAAAGCTGACTCCCGCCGTCTGGACGGTCGAGCAAATGCGGGACTTGGCGGCGGCAGCGGGAACAGCGCCGGTCCCGGTACATCTGGAGATCGACTCGGGAATGTCGCGGCAAGGGGTGGCCATCCGCGATCTACCCCCTGTGTTGGAGTATTTGCTTCGGGAGTCCAGCATCAGGCTCGACGGTGTGATGACGCACTTCGCTTCGGCGGAGATTGCCGGGGCGGCGCAGACCGAAGCACAGCGGGAGCAGTTCGAAGCGGCAATGGCGATGATCGCGACAGTAGGATCGCGGCCACGGTGGGTCCATGCGGGCAACACCTCCGCACTCGATAATGGTGCCGATGGTGGGACGCTGCACTGGCTACGGGGGATCGCGGACAGTGTGGGCGCGCGGACAATGGCACGGGCCGGATTGGGACTTTACGGCTACGCGCTGCCGCTCAAAGGGCTGGTCGCGAGCGATGGCGAAGAGACCGTGCGGCTGGCGCGTATCGTCTCGCCCGTAATGACGTGGAAGACGCGCATTGTAAGCATTACCGAGGTCCCGGGCGGTACGCGCATCGGCTACAACGGCAGCTTCGTGGCCGCGCATCCGATGCGGCTTGCTCTGCTGCCGGTCGGGTATGCGGACGGCTTGCGGCGTGAGCTCTCCTCAACCAACGCCAAGCCGGGAGGGTGGGTGATGGTGCAAGGCCGGTGCGCGCCAATCATCGGACGCATCTCCATGAACCTGACGACGATCGATGTAACCGGAATCGAAGGCGCAGATGTTGGCGAGGACGTTATCCTTCTGGGCGAAGGCATTACAGCTGAAGATCACGCGGCGATTGCCCGGACCATCCCTTACGAGATTCTCTGCGGGCTAAAGGCCACCCGGACACGTCCAGTCTCCCTAGCCTCGCTGGTCTAGCTACTTGGCGGCACCCTTTCCTTCGGTGAGCGTGATGATGGCATCGATCGCGGGTACGGCAACCATCTCTTTCATGCCGCTGGGCCAATGAATCTCCAGCTTGTCGACCGTCGTGGCGGAGCCGAGGCCAAAGTGAGGCCGGGGGTCGGGGCTGCTCGCGAAGGAGCCTCCGGCGATAATGTCGGCGCGCTGCGTCATGCCATTCGCCGTGAGATACAGCGTGGCGCCGATGGCATCCCGCGGGCTCTTCGGACCGCCGATCAAGTGGAAGGCTACCCAGTGATGCTTGTCATCCGAGACATTGCGGAGGAGGGCCGGGGCGGAATCCATATTGTTCACGACGCCGTCCAGATGGCCGTCGTTGAATAGATCGCCGACGGCCATGCCGCGCGAGACCATCACATGGGCAAGGCCGGTACCTTCGACGGCGGGTACGAGCGAGAATTTCTGCCCCTTCTCATTGTGGAACAGCAGCGGGCGTTGCGCATACGAGGTGCCCCACGGACTCACGTCGGCATTGCGATAGATGTGGCCATTGACGGTGAGGAGGTCAAGCCAGCCATCGTTGTCGTAGTCCAGAAAGCTCGTGCCCCAGCCTAGAAATGGGATGGAGACCTCGGCGATATTGGCGTCGTAGGCGATGTCGGTGAAGTTGGCATCGCCGTCGTTGCGGTAAAGCGGCTTGTAGTCATCCGAAAACGTGGTGTGATAGAGGTCCAGCAGGCCATTGTTGCGAAAGTCGCCGATAGCGATGCCCATCGACGCCGTTTCGCGGCCATCCTTGTTCAACGCATAGCCTGAGGCATACGATACGTCTTCGAACGTGCCGTCGCCCTTGTTCAGGTAAAGGAAGTTCGGTGTAGAGTCATTGGCGACGAGCAGGTCGGGCTTGCCATCGTTGTTGATGTCCACAAAGGCCGCGCCAAGCCCATAGTAGCCGCCCGGATCGCTCACTCCCGCCTTGACTGAAACATCGGTGAAGGTGCCGTCGCCGTTGTTATGGAAGAGATGGTCGTGCTCCCCGGGCAGACCGCGCGGGCCGCACATCGTCTTTACGCCGCGGAACTCGCAAAACGCAACCTTTCCGTCGGGTTCCGGCTGCTGAGCCAGATCGTAGTGGACGTATCCCGCGACAAAGAGGTCGAGCCGTCCATCGCCGTCGTAGTCGCCCCAGGTCACGCCGGTAGACCAGTTGCCAAGCTCCACGCCGGCCTTTGCCGCCACGTCGGTAAACGTCCCGTTACGATTGTTGTGGAAGAGGCGGTTCTTGCCGAAGTTCGAGACATAGAGGTCCGGCCAGCCGTCGTTGTCATAGTCGCCGACGGCCACACCGAAGCCCCAACGGTCGTTCTGTACTCCCGCTTTAACCGCCACGTCGGTAAACGTCCCATCATGATTGTTGTGGAAGAGGGCCGCATGGGGCGCGGGCTCCTTCCCAGCCAACGAGGCGTCCGTGGCGCCATTGACCAGATAGATGTCGAGCCAGCCGTCATTGTCGTAATCCAGCAGCGCAACGCCCGAGCCGATGCTATCGAGAATGTACTTCTTCTCGGGCGAGCCCATGCGATGGTGCCAGGTGGCTAGCCCGGCTTTGTCCGCGATGTCCTCAAAAACCACGGGACCGGATTTGACAAACCCACCGGCGGTGATGGGGCGCTTGTTGCTATCCAGCACGGCGGGTTGCGGCGTACCTGTAGCCGAGCCGCCGGCGGCTGGTGGCTGCGCGCCCTCCTGCTGCTTGCGATCATTCGATTCCAGCGGATTCTGTGCGTGAAGAGCGGTAGCGAGCAGCAGAAAAACAATGGTACGGAGCATAACGTGGTTAGCTTTCATAAAGCGTCGGAGCCGATTAGCTCGGCGTTTTGATCATAACGGGTATAAACGGAATTAGAGTCCATCGAAGGTTTGAAGTGCACCATCGGCGGTTTGAAGTTCACAATCGACGGTTTGAAGTCCACCCTCGGCGTCTATCGCGGCCTGTAGACGGAATGATATGGTTTAGCGGTGTTGCGAGGGCGTATACGATGGCTTGGTCGAGATGGCGCGCGGGCGTTTTGGCGGTGGCTGCGCTTGCGGCTACGGCAGGATGGGGGCAGGCGGCGACGGCATCCGCGCACGACCCATGGTGGAAGCACGCCGTACTCTATGAGATCTACCCGCGCAGCTTCCAGGATTCGAACGGCGACGGTATCGGCGACCTGAACGGAATCACCCAACGGCTGGACTACCTTCAATCTCTCGGTGTCGATGCGGTATGGCTCTCACCGATGTTCCCCTCGCCGCAGGTGGACTTCGGCTACGACATCTCCGACTATGAAGCAGTCGATCCGCAGTATGGCTCGATGGCCGACTTCGACCGGATGCTGGCCGCGGCGAAGGCCAGACACATCGGCATCGTGCTGGACATGGTGATGAACCACACCTCGGACCGGCACGCCTGGTTTCTCGATTCCGCGAGCTCTAGGACAAACCCGAAGGCCGACTGGTACGTCTGGCAAGACCCCAAGGGCTATGACCCGGCGGGCAAGCCGATCCCGCCGAACAACTGGATCAGCGGTTTCGGCGGCTCGGCCTGGCAGTGGGTGCCGGCGCGTAAACAATTTTATTATCACGAGTTCTATAAACAGCAGCCCGACCTGAACTGGCGCGATCCGGCGGTCGAGAAAGCTATGTTCGATGTAGTGCGGTTCTGGCTCGACAAAGGCGTCATGGGCTTCCGGTTCGACGCCATTCCGAATATGTTCGAAGATGTTCAGCTGCGCGATAACCCGGTGCTGGGCGGCCTGAACGCGCAGGGCGATCCCATCGTGAGCGACCGATACACGAACAACCTGCCCGAGGTGCATGACGTCATGCGGCGTCTGCGGAAGGTGGCAGACAGCTATCCCGGCGGTCGGGTGCTCATCGGAGAGACGTATCTGCCGAACGTAGCGGAGTTGAATAAGTGGTACGGCGGCGACAAGCAGGACGAGCTCCAGCTGCCCATGGATATGCAGGTCGGCTTCACCAACAGGCTGGACGCCGGTCTGCTGCGGCGGCGCATCAACGACGCCGAAACGCAGATTGGCGCCAACCAGCCGCTCTTCGTCTTCGACAACCACGACAATGAACGCAGCTGGAACCGGTATGGCGATGGCATCCACGATCAGCAGATCGCGAAGATGCTTGCGACGCTGCTGTTCACCACGCGCTCGACCGCGCTGATGTACTACGGCGAAGAGCTCGGGATGGTCACCTCCACGCCCACGCGCAAGGAAGACGTAAAGGATCCGATCGGCATCACCGGCTGGCCCAAGGAGAAGGGCAGAGACGGAGAACGCACCCCCATGCAGTGGACGCCCGGCTTCGATGCGGGGTTTTCAACCGCGAAGACGACATGGCTACCCATCGCGGCGGACTACAAGGCCGTCAACGTGCAGGTGGAAACAGGCGAAGCGGATTCATTATTGAACTGGCATAAGAAGCTGATTGCGCTGCGGCGGGAAAATGCCGCGCTGCGCGATGGCTCGATGACGATGCTCGACTTGACGAACCCTTCCGTAATCTCATACCTGAGGAAAGCGGCGGACGGCAGCATGGTGGTGGTATCGGTAAACTGCTCCGCGCGGAAGCAGACTGTCTCGCTTGACGTGCCGGGCGGCTCTGTCCAGACGCTCGCGACCGACACGCCCTTGCTAGAGACAGGCGTCAGCTTGAAGAAGATGGTGCTCCCGGCGTTTGCCAGCTGGATGGGCGAGATAGGGCAAGTAGCGAAGTGAGAACGGCGGTCCAAGTGATGTTACGCAGTGTGGTTTGTGGAGTGTTGGCGGGTTCTCTCGCGATTGCTTCGAGTGCCCAAACCTCTGTCGCGGCTGCAAACGGCAGCGCTAAGATAGCGGATTACATCCATGGCAGCTGGGATACCCTTTCGCGTTCCATGTCGGAGTGCAAGTCGGTCGTCGACCTCAAGGTGACGACCGTGCCGATCCTCTACCTTCCCGTCGGCATGGTTACGCCTCCAGCCGTGGCCGCGATGCAGGGCCAATGCAAAGTGGAAGTCGCCCATCTACCGCGCAAGATCGCGCGGATGGGCGACGTAAAGGTCTCCGAGATCCCGAAGGAAGGCTTGCTCTATCTGCCGCATCCCTATGTCGTGCCCGGCGGCCGTTTTAACGAGATGTATGGGTGGGACAGCTACTTCATCATCCTTGGCCTAGTAGCGGATGGACGAACGGAGTTGGCAAAGGGGATGGTCGATAATTTCTTCTTCGAGATTGAAAACTACGGCGCTCTTTTGAACGCCAACCGCACTTACTTCTTTACCCGCTCCCAACCGCCGCTGCTGACCTCCATGATGCGCGAAGTGTGGCCCCAAAAGGGCGGCGATAAAGTCTGGTTGGCAAAGGCGTACCGCTATGCGTCGCGCGATTACAGGCTGTGGATCTCGCCCGTACATCGCGCCGGAGACACAGGGCTCGCCCGGTATGAAGACATAGGTGCCGGTCCGGTACCGGAGATGGCCGACGACAGCGAGTACTATCCGGATGTGATTCGATGGATGGCGTCGCATCTCGCGGAGGGCAAACCGTATCTGGTGGATGCGCCCGATCAGCCGACCGCCGCGCAGGTGGACATGCTGGCCGAAGTCAGCTGCGATGTGCGTGTCTCAAAGGTCTGCGAGCGGGCACACGTGCATGGGCTTCGGCTCAGCGCGGCCTTCTATCGCGGCGATCGGGCCATGCGCGAATCGGGCTTCGACACCACCTTCCGCTTCGGTCCGTTCTCCGGCTCGACGGATCAGTACGCGCCGGTATGCCTGAACAGTCTTCTCTATAAGTACGAGATGGACATGGCGTACTTTGCCGGCGTTCTTGGTAAAGCATCCGAGAAGACGACCTGGGAGAAGCGCGCGGCCGCTCGCAGGACGGCGGCGAACAAGTATCTTTGGAACGCGGAAAAGGGTATTTACGAGGACTATCAGTTCGCCGCGCGCGAGCAGTCCCGTTACGACTATGTGACAGCCTTCTATCCCTTATGGGCAGGCATGGCGAGCAAGGAGCAGGCGGCGGCAATGCACGCCAAACTTCCTGAGTTTGAGCATGAAGGTGGTCTGGCGATGAGCACCACGGAGTCCGGCGTTCAATGGGATTCGCCTTTCGGCTGGGCACCTACGAATTGGCTGGCGGTGAGCGGACTAGTCCGCTATGGCTACCGGGAAGACGCGGTACGTGTCTCGCGGAACTTCATGGCAACGGTGCGCGACAATTTCCTGGCGGACGGAACCATTCGCGAGAAGTACAACGTGATCAGCGGATCGGACAATGTGAAGGTCGCGGCTGGCTACAAGAGCAACGTAGTGGGCTTCGGCTGGACAAACGGTGTGTACGTGATGATGGAAGGGCTTACCGCGCGGGCGAAGTGACTTTGGTTTGGACAAGTCGCTGCTTAAACTCGCTTCGGGCACACAGGATAGCCTCGCGATGCGTTTCAGCCCACACCCATACACCGCAAAACGCCGCCCCGAGCGAGAGACCCATCTCCGTGAGTTCATACTCGACGCGCGGCGGGATCACCGGAAAGACGGTGCGCGTCACGAGCCCGTCGGCTTCCATCTGGCGGAGCGTCTTCGTCAGCATCTTCTGACTCACATCGCCGATTAGATCACTGATCCGGGTATAGCGAGCCCGTCCATGCTCGGCCAGAACCTCCAGCACCAGCATGGTCCATTTATCCGCCACGCGGCCAATCGTCTCACGGACGATCGCGTCCAATTCGGGGTCGTGATGCTCCTCCATTGCCCCGTTCATGTACTCCGGTGTAATCGGCATATACACTCTCCTTTCGGTGCGTATGGCGCGTGAAAGTGCCTACTTCCCGTTTGCTTGTAGTCATCATACGATCGATTTTAGGAGAACTACTATGCAAATGACAGGTAACACGATCTTGATCACAGGTGGCGGGTCCGGCATAGGGCGTGCTTTAGCGGAGGCATTCCACGCGGAAGGAAACCAGGTCATCATCGCCGGCCGCCGCAAAGAGGTGCTGGACGAAACTGTAGCGGCGAATCCCGGCATGAAGTCTGCGGTACTCGATATCGAAAGTAGCGACGCCATTGTGGACTTCGCGCGGCAGCTGGAGCAGGAGTTCCCATCGCTCAACACTGTCGTCCATATGGCTGGCATTATGCGGCCTGAGTCGATCCAAGAGGGCAAGATTGCCGATGCGGAGGCCATGATCACCACCAACCTGCTCGGACCGATACGTCTGACAGCGGCGCTGATGGCTTTGTTGAAAAAGCAGATGAACGCAACAATCATGACGGTATCGTCTGGACTGGCTTTCATACCGATGGCAATGACACCCACCTATTGCGCGACCAAGGCGGCGATCCACTCCTACACACAGTCGCTGCGATATCAGTTGCAAGAGACTCATATACAGGTTCTGGAGCTTATCCCGCCCTATGTGCAAACGGAGTTGATGGGATCAGGCATGGCCAAAGACCCGAACGCGATGCCGCTGGCGGAGTTCATTACCGAGGTCATGGGTATCCTAAAGAGCTCGCCCGAGGCGACCGAGATATGCGTGGAACGAGTCAAACCATTGCGCAATGCGGAGGCGAACGGCGGCTATAACGCATTCTTCAAGAAGTTCAACGATGCCATGAAGGTGCCTCATTAGAAAGCCTGGTGGCGGGATCGCTTGTCCTGCCACCAATTTCTACCTACCAGCGCAGCGTAACCGTTTGCGGCTGGTAGCTAACGCCATTGGGGAACTTGATACGGAGGGCGTTGCCTTGCAGAGTTCCGCCCTCTACCGTAAGGTGCGGGACGGACGCATTGCGGCGCACGGGAAGGATGAGCGTGGTGCCGCCTTGCGCTTCCAGGTCGAGCGTATAGCTGTGAGGAGTACGCGTCTCGTTGAGTATCTTAGGCTGCATGGTGCGTGAGCCCGGCTGAGGAAGATCATGCGGAACGGTAACTTCAAGAGCCGGGAGCGGGAGCGTCAACCGAGTACCGTCAGCCGACGCATGGGCACCGGGTAGATCGCTTGTGAGCTTCAAGGCATTCCCGGTTACTGGCTGCTCCTCAATGGTGAGGGTAGTGCCGGTGCGTTGATAGACGAGGTCCACGACGGACGCGCCGGCGTGAAGGTGACGCACCGCGGCATGATCCCACGCAGCTGGAAGAGTGGGCGAAAGAGCAATCGTGTGGCGTGTCGCGTCCACCCCAATGCCAAAGAGTCCGCGCAGAGCGGGAACGACCACCATGGCGGAGGACCAGAGCTGGTGCGAGGTGCTGCGTCCGAACGGCGTGAAGTAGGCACCGGAGAGCAGCTCGGTGACGGCTCCAAGGTCTTGCGAGACGGTCAAATTGGCCGTCTGCATCAGGTGCGTGTAGCCGGAGAGTGGATGCGCGGTACGATACTCCGCCATGGCGGCCCACCCGGTAAACAGTGGCCACACAGAGCCCTGATGGTACGAAATAGGGTCATAAAAAGGGTCGGTCTCGGCCAGGTCGCGAAGCCCCCAATCCGTCGAGAGATCGCGAGAGGCCCAAAGACGCAAGCTGGCTTCCGTATGGGCGAGCGCGCCACCCGGCCCATTCCACCAGGCCACCGCCGGATAGACGGTGCGGGTGCGGTCGAGCGAACCGTCCAGCCCGCGGCTGAAAGCGTACTCATGCGTCGCGGGGTCGTAGTACTCGCGCTCGATTGTCGCCTTGATCTTCGCGGCCCTGCCGGCAGCGGCGGAGGCGGCCGGCTGATCGCCGAGCAGGGTGGCCAGCTCCGCCATCGCGGCGCTCGCCTGTTGATCGAATAGCGCAAGATAGATCTCCTGATGCGGCATCGCGGGCGTAGGCCAGCTCTCAACCCATCCCGTGCCTTGCGAATTGTCGTAGATACCATCGTGATCGGTGTCGGACGTGGTGGCGGTCTCAAACGTCCAGGCTTTTTGGATTGCTGCCTGGTTCTTACGGAGGAACTCGACATCGCCCGAAGCCCTGACGTAGTCGAGCATCTGTGTGATGAACAATGGTGTCGCATCGGCGGCGGCGTACATGTAGGGCAACGCGCGCCAGTCGTAGGCCTTCGTGTCGTCCGCAGTCTGGGAGTATTCGTGCATGATCTTGCCATCCGCGCGCTGCCGAGCGACCAGGAAATTCAGCTCGGCACGACTCAGGGCAAAGTCGCCGAAGTTATTGACGGCATAGAGCGTGTACAGCGCGTCACGTCCGAAGAACCAGCCGAAGCCGGGTCGCGCGGAATCACCGGAGGAGTAATACCCGGCCACCAGCGCGGTTTCGCCGGAACTGTTCCGCGCCTTCAACTGTTCGATCGCGAGAGTCGCCCAGCGAAACTCATCGTTGAAGGCTGCGTCGGGCGTTTCAACCGAAGTGAGATTCTGCGCGAGCGAGGCATACCGGCTCGCATGGGCCGCGTACAGCTGAGGCAGCGTGGACGCCAGCTGCTGGAGTTTGGCTTGAAGCACCGCGTTCGTCGACGTTTCGGGCGAACGGCCAACGGCCATCAATAGCGGAAAAAAACGGGAGCCATCCCGCTTCGGATCGTAATGGAGCCTTAATTCGAGCGGATGCACCCGCGGCTTCTCCTGATAAGGAGCCATGACACCGGGTTGGCTGCCGGGAATCGTAACCGCTCCGGCGAGGTTCGGCAGATCGGTGTGTAGGATGTAGAGTCCGCTGCCTCCTTCCCCTCCCGGTTGCCGAACCCACTCCGCCGAGGGCGGTCCGCCATTCGGCTGGGGCCACATGGAGCGTACCTCCGGTGTAAACGAAAAGGTAAGATCGAGCGGGCGAGTAGAGTCGATTTGAAAGAGGACGACCGCTCCGGTGCCTTCGGGCGAGGCATCGGGAGCAAACATGATTTGCCGCAAGGTAAATGCGATATGCGCATAGGTAATGATCGTGCGGTCGGGGCGGACCTCGATCGCCGCGGCATTCTGATTGAGTTCGATGGGGACGCTATAACCCTCTACGTTGGCCGTGATCGCGAAATGCGAGAGAAGCTTGACCGGCAGCACCCAGGCCTCAAAGGTCCCCTCCTGTTGCCCGGCCATGACGCCCCGCTCGCCGGCGACGGTAAACGGCTTCCCAGCTTCCACGGAACGGCGGATGACCGGCAGGCTATCAGGCATGGAATACCCGGGTGTCTGCGCGGACAAGGAAGACGCGATCAATAAAACGATGAAGCCACGTTGCCACATAGGAAAAGAGTCTCCGGCCAGTCGATTCAGTCTAGTGCAGACAAGGGACGGATGGTGTAACGGGGAGCGGAGAGGTATGATGTTCCGGGTAGGTCAGGAGACTTTAATGCGGCGTTGGCTACAGATTGTGTTGATGGCATGTGCGATGCCGATGGGGATGCTCGCACAGGCCGACACGCCTGCCGTTACACCCGGCGTGATGAAGGCGGCGGAGGTGCAAAAAGCTCTACCGGCCAATGTGTTCTTTCGCGGTCAGAGCGCGCCCGTGCAGGCCCGCAACTCCGGCGGCGTTTTGTTCGGCGACAAACGCATGATGCTGGTGGCGCTAGTCGACACCTCGGGCTACTCCACGCAGGTGCAGGAGAAATATCAGGCTTACCTTTTGACCGAGGTTCCGCTGGACATCGGCGGACAACGCCTGATGCCGGGGGCGTATGGCTGCGGCTTTATCGCCGGGGACAAGTTCGTCGTGCAGGATATCGGCGCGCATGACCTGTTTACGACGGCTTCGACGAAGGATGTGGAGCTGCGAAGGCCGACCCCGCTCCAGATACTGGAAGGAGCGAGTTCCGGGGAGTACCGGCTCTATGCGGGACGTAGCTTTGTCAGCCTCAAACCAGCGGCACAATAAGCAGGCGCGGCTAGACTGAATCTCTGATGATCTCGCTGGCAATGGCGGCCCTCCTTCTTCAAACAGCGCAGCAGGCGCGGGCGGCCGATGTGGCTTTTCGCGCCGGTTATGCGGCCATGCAGGCGGGCGATTTGAGCCGGGCGGACGCGGAGTTCGCCCGGGTAGTCCGGCTGACGCCCGCTGTGGGTGCCGGGCACAGTGCCTACGGTGCGGTACTTTTAGCCGAGGGAAAGGCGTCCGCCGCAGTCCCTGAACTGGAACTGGCGCATCAGCTGGACGCAAAAGACAAGACCGCTACGGAAAATCTTGCGGTAGCCTACAGCGCGGTTGGCCGTTTTACGGAGGCCGTGGCCGCGTTTCGAATGCTCACTCCAGAAACCGTCCCTACCCCTAACCAGACGATCGCTTACGCCACGGCTTTGACAGGCACCGGCGATATCACCGGTGCTGCAAAACAATTAAAGAGTGCCACCAACGCCACGCCGGAAGACGCTTCGCTGCACGACGCGTTGGGCGCGGTGCTGGCGCAGCAGGGCCGGTTTGAAGAGGCTGAACCCGAATTTAAACGAGCCGTCGCGCTGGATGCCGGATTGAGCTCGGCCCATGCTCATCTGGGCGAGCTTTACCTTGCGCGGAACGATTCGGCGCGGGCTTTGGTGGAGCTGCAAACAGCCGCCAAATTGTCGCCGACGGACACCGGCGTTCTCGTGCAGCTTGGCCATGCGCAGACTGCCACTCACGACGATCAGGCGGCCGTTACAACCCTTCGGAAAGCCCATGAGCTTGCGCCAGACAATGCCACCACGGCATACGAACTGGCGCTCGCTCTACAGAACGCCGGTCGGAGTAAAGAGGCTCTGACCTTATTTGAATCGACTATGGTGGCAAGGCCAAAGGATGGAGCAGTGCTGACGAACTACGCCTTGGCGCTAGTGCAGACTGGAGACGCGGCACACGCAGTGCCGTTGTATCAGCACGCGCTGCTTTTGGAGCCGGCGAACCCAACGCTGCGTGAGGACCTTGGCGTGGCTTACTTGCAGCAAAGCGACCTCGATCACGCGATAGAGGAGTTTCGTGCCGGCCTTGCGCTGCCGCATGAGGGTGCGCCGCTTACCGCCGGGCTCCATTATGACCTTGGCCTGGCGTTGAAACTGAAAGATCAAGTGCCCGAGGCGATCGCTGAGTTCGAACGAGCCGAAGCCGCGGACGCCGCTTTGCCCGACCCGCCGTTCACCCTGGGTATTCTCTACATGCAGGTCGGAAGATTCCCAGACGCCGCCGCGCAGATGGAACGAGCCACGGCCATGCGTCCCGAAAACGGCGAGGCATGGTCAGTACTGGGAAATATCTATAAGCAGGAAGAGCAGCCTGAAAATGCAATTTCGGCGCTACGGCGAGCGATCCCGCTGCTGCCCGGACAACCGAGTCCGCACATTACATTGGCGGCTTTGCTGGCCCTGCAGGGCGATCGTGAGGGAGCGGCCGCCGAGCGCAAGATTGGAGCCGAGCTGAGCCGGGTGGCCGTCAGCCGTCAACGGGCGGACTTCGCGCTCAAGAGCGGTGTATCGCTGCTGCAACAAGGTAAAGTTGCCGAGGCGGTAGGCCAATTACGCACGGCCGTTGTTGCCGATCCTGGGTATGCCGAGGCACACCAAGCCCTAAGTCAGGCGCTCGCCCGGCAAGGAAACGCAGCGGAAGCTGCGCTCGAGCGGCAAAAAGCAGAAACGATAGTAAAGTAGGTTTCGCTTATCGACTCTGAGTAGTCACGACACCCACGGCCGAGTCAGCACAGCCGTAATACAGAAACCATTGGTCGTGAAAGCGGACGAGACCCTCCGCGAAGGTCGTTCCGGCGACATACTGGCCAGTCTTCTCATAAGGCTGCTCCGGTTTCAGGGATGGTGCCTCGTCACGGGCGACCAGAGTGGAGGGATCGTCAGCGCCGAAGAGAGCCTGCCCCGCGGCGTAGGCGTTCGCGCCGAGAGCAGGATCGCCGGAAGCCGGATCATTCTTGCCGTTATACAACACGACAATACCTTTCGCGGTGAGCAGCGGCGGCGGACCCACCTCGGGAAAGCCGCTGTCGAAATGGCCGGACCGTTTGGAGAGGACCGTCTTGGGCTGGCCGGTCGTGTCCTCGACCGGGACCCAATGGATGAGGTCGGGTGAGATCGCGAGATGGATAGCCCCTTCGCCCCAGTACATCCAGTACTGCCCATGGATGCGCGCCGCGAGAAGACGCCCTGATTGGAGCTGCGTAACAATCCCAGCGGACTTATAGCGAAGCTGGTCATATTTTCCGCCGCGCGCGCCAAGAAATGCCGGACCGTGCTTGGTCCAGTGCAGCAGATCGGGTGAGGTCGCAATACCAATCGAGAAGGTTGTTCGATTCCACTGTGTGTAGGTGAGGACATAGGTACCGTCCTCTTTCTCCACGATGCGTGGGTCTTCGACGCCGCCGGGCCACTCGCGGCTCTTCTGTGCATCTTCAGCGGGGTAAAACACAGGTTCAGGTAGACGCGTGAAGTGCAGGCCGTCGGTGCTCGATGCGAGACCAAGACGAGAAGTGTGCATCCCGATCTGCATTGTGCCGGAATCGTCTTCGGCGCGGTAGAGAACAAAGATCTTGCCGTCGCGAATGATGGCGGCTGGATTGAAGGTATGAAGCGCCTCCCAATGGACGGGCTTGGATAAGAGCGGATCGGCAAACACGGTTGAAGGATTCGGCAGAATGACCGGGGCGGCGAGCGGACGGACAAAGGGACCAAGTTGCCACGCAGAAGGAGCTTGCGCGGCAAGCGGCAGGAACGCGGTCAACAGAAGAAGAAAGCGGTTTAGCACAGAGGCACCAAGGTAAAGAGGAGAGCCGAAGCTCTCCTCTGGTTTACATAAGCAGCCGGCTAGAACTGGAAACGGCCGGAGAACTGAAGCTGGCGCGGATTGGTGGAACCATTGACGCCGGGACCGGAGGTGATGGATCCTGTCTGCTCGACGTTACCGTTTGGGTTGCCATAGTTGATGTGATTGAAACCATTGAAAGCATCGACCCGTAACTGAGCGGTGTAGCGCTCACGTAGCGTGACGTTCTTCTGGAGCGAAAGATCCCCGTTGAAAAAGCCCGGACCATAAATACTGTTTCGTCCGGAGTTTCCGATGGTGTCCAGCGCACTTGCCGAAAAAGGCGAATTCGGATTGAGCGTCGTACCCGCGTTTGTAAGATTAACTGCATCGTAGAACTTCACATTACCTAGACCAGGAGTACCGCTTGATCCTGTTCGGAGCGACCGGGCATTGCCATTGACGTAGCAAGGAGCCGAACCAGGAACACTGGCACCGCACTCGCTATAGCCGAGAGTAAACGGCAGACCCGTGGCGATCGTAAGAACAGGGCTGAACTGCCAACCACCGATCAAACCATTTACGAGTGGGTTCGCGTTACTCACAAACATATGGTTGCGCCCGAACGGAAGCTCATACACACCATAGAAGGTGGCTTGGTTTTCACGAATCGAGTCATCGCGGCCCTTGGCCGCCTGCTTCGACCACGTGGCATAACCCGAGTTGAAGTTGAAGGCTCGCTGCCATGCATAGTTTGCATTGAAAGAGAGACCTTGCGTAAACTGCTTAGCGACCGAGACTTGGAGGGCGTTAAAATGGGTGTCCTGGTCATCTCCGTAGTAACTTACACCGTTTGTCCAGCCACAGCCGCCGGCGGCAATACCACCATTGAGAGGAGTACCATTTGCAGCCAATCCATAGCCGGGAGTTGAACATGCAGCGAGTTTACCGCCATAATAGCGCGAGAGAAGCGTACTGTTATTCGTCCCACCTGTGCCAGAGATACCGCTGCCGGCATTCGGGTCGTAATGAAGCGTCTGTCCTGTCACGCTGTATTGAGCAGGTAGAAAGATACCCGCTTCATTTGGGTTAGTATTGTTGCCGTCTCCAGCGCTTAGAGTATGTGTGCCTTTGTTACCGACATATGCCATAGTCAGTGAAAGGGTAGGTGTGATGGCCTGCTGAATGCTCAGGTTCCATGCGTCAATCGTTGGAAGACGAAGTGTCGTGGGACGGGCTTTCGGGCTTACAGCATAACCAGGTGCCGGGAGAAGGCCGTTAGATGGTACCGCTGGAAAAGCAAACGCCGCTGGACCGTTTGCCAGTTGGAAAGCAGCTGACGTAGGACCACCTGTCGGGGAAATAGATTGGTTTGCAAGCACAGGGAGGTTTTGCGTAACTACATGACCGAAGATAGAGCCAAAGACACCGATGTCGAAGCTTCGTCCATAGCCGGCTCGAATTACCGTCTTATCCGTAGCTTGGTAGGCCAAACCGATGCGCGGGTTGTAAGCATTACCCGGTTTCGACTCGTTAAGGTCGCTAGCTACTGAGCCAATGCCAGCTACCTTTAGGAAACCAGTCGAGAGGTCCAAAAGCGACCCGTTACCAGGAGCGTTGACCGCCTCTGGAAAATAGAACTCGTAACGGAGACCGATATTGGCTGTCAGTTTTGGTGTTACACGCCACGTGTCCTGCACATAGAAGAAGTCGCGCTTCTGGAACTCCTTTGCGTTTGTAGAAGTGCTGACATAACGGTTGAACTGGGTTACGTCGCCTAGGACGAATGAGGCCAATCCAAGGCCGCCTGTCGACGAGTTTGACGTAGGACCGGTACCGAACTGCATCTCACCCGTACGATTGTTATCGCTTGGTACACGAAGATTGCGAGCGTAGCGAATGTCTGCACCAAACTTAACGCTGTGATTGCCAATCGTTTTTGTCCAGTTGTTGACCACCTGGAACTGGTCTTCTTTTTCAGTGAGCGGGCAGTTGCAAGCTGTAATGTTCAGACCGGTGCCGTACTGCGGACCAGCCCCACGTCCGTTGTTCGGTCCTCCAAAACCACCTGCATCGGTGATGTTGAAAGCCGGAGCGCCGCTGGTTACCGCGTCGAGGTTTTCACCCGGAATGCCAAGCTGCTGGGCAAGAGGCGTTCCTGCATCGTACTTCGCCGTTTTAATGTTGTAGCGGTAGTAGCCTAAACGAACGTCTGTAACGAGTTTGCTGTTAACGGCGATATCTGTTCCAAGCGCAAGACTGTCGTTAGCGCCAAGCGAAGTACCACCAAACCCGCCAAGTCCAAAACCTGCGCCACCGTCCGCGCCAAACAGTGTTTTACCGCTGAGCGTATCCGTGAATCTGCTGAAGCGACCGAAGGCGTGAATGCGCTCACTGATCTGATAATCGCCTCGCACATCCCACTGGTCGCCATTGAAGATACCGGTACCACCGCCGGCAAAGTTGTTAGCCAGTCCGATGCCAGGCGTGGCACTCGGGAACTTTCCGGCATTGTTCGGCTTGAAAGCGGAGAGCTGATTAATAAGCGCGATAGACGGCGCCGAAAGCTGTGAACGAGGGATTACATTACCGGCATAGGGCACATAGGTAGTGTTTGCTCCGGTACCAACTGTCTGATAAAGGATATGACCTTGCGATAGGTATTCACTGAAGTCGCAGCCCGGTATGCCGCTGGCACCGACAGTTTGACCTAGGCAAGTAGAGGTGACGAGCGGTGTCGGAAGCGTAGCGACTACTGAACTACCAATTTTTTGCCGAAAGCCTTGGTAATCCGCAAAGAAAAATATCTTATCTTTGAGAATAGGACCGCCAATGGAACCGCCAAACTGGTTCTTCAATCCCTGAGGAAAAGGGTTGACGGTGCTAAGCGCGCTTGGAGTCTGGCTAAAAGGATCACGCGCCAGATTGGCGTTGCTCTCGCGATAGTCGAAAAGTGATCCATGGAAAGCGTTTGAGCCGGATTTGGTCTGAGCGGTAACGACTGACGAAACAGCCTTGCCGAACTCAGCGTCAAAATTCTGCGTCGTGATCTTCGTCTCAGACAGCGAGTCAGAATTCGGATTAATGACAATGATTCCTAAAATCGGGTCTTGATTGTCGGTTCCATCGAGCTCAAAAGCGACGCCGCCAAAAGCCTGGCCATCCACCTGAATCTGCTTGGAAGCCTGCGGGTTTTCGCTGGCGGCGTGGGCCCAGCCGAGCTGCTGCGCACCTGGTAGCAGCAGCTGCAGATTTGTGAAGTTGCGATCCGGAATCGGCAGATCGACGATTTCTTTCGAATTGAAGACCGTAGAGATGTCGGCGCGATCTGTCTTGAGTTGTGCCACCGTATCGGCGCTGACGGTAATGACCTCGCCCGCCGCGTCGCCCACTGTCAGAGCGGCGGCTACCTTGGTCGAGGTATCGGCGAAGAGTTGGATGCCAGTCTGCTGATAGCCCTTAAAGCCCGAGGCGACGATCTTCACGTCGTAAGGATCGGGAATCAGATGCTCGACGGTAAACTCGCCGCTGGCGTTCGAGGTGGCTGTCACCGAGGTACCTTTGGCGGAGTCGGTAACGGTGATCGTGGCGTTGGGAACGACTGCGCCCGTCGTGTCGGTGACGGTTCCGAAGATAGAGCCGTAGACGGCCTGCCCGAAGCTGGACGAGGCCGAAAGGAGGAGAGTCACTCCCAGTGCGGTCCCGCGTATAAGTTTATGAAGCATCCTGTATCTCCCTTGAACTTTCCGGTCTCCCGGAGTAAAGCGTATTGCCAAATCTTTGGTGTCGGTCATAGCTCCCGTCATGATCGAAAGCGTGACGGGGACCACGTGATGGTGCAACATACGGAACTTAACCTAAACGAACTTTTGTTTTTATGAAGCAACCGAAAAGTACGCCCCCGCGAGGGTGGATGTCAAACCTAATTTTTCGCTTGATCCATAAAAGTAATTCTTGATTCGTATAGACATTTATAACGCTGTTCAGGGAACCGTTTACTTAGACCGCGGCTTGAGTCGTGCTTTTACCGAATAGCGGCTAAAAGCTGAGTTAAGTTCATTTTTACCTACCGATATTCATCTTTGAATACTTGTTTATATCTTGAAAGCCATAGATTTCCGCCTTAGTCACCTAAGCAATTATTTGCACCTTCGTACTCAAAGTTGTCAATGCAAAGCACGTCGTAGCTTGGCTTTGTCTGGAGTTTGCGAGTACCGTTCCGCATTCTCTATACTGGCGACGTGCGCAAGGATATGTGGCGATGAGTGACGGCGATCTTGGAAGTGCCGGCGATCGCGCCCGCTATCAATCAATGCTGAGCCGACGCGGTTTTTTGCGCTCGCTTTCGGCATCCGCTATGGTGTTATCGCTTGAAGATGTTCTAGCGCTCGCCGCTCCCACCCAGACAGCCGCGCCTAATCAAACAGCTGGGCAGATCGGATCGCGGCCGGCCTATGAAGTAAAGCCACGGCCGGCACCCAAAGGGGCTCCTTCGGCTGTGACCGGAACGCCGCTCGGTGTAAGCTTCCTCGATGTGGCGCGCGAAGCAGGCCTCAATGCAAAAACGATCTACGGCGGCGAGCACAAAAACAAGTTCCTTCTGGAGACCACCGGCTGCGGTGTCGCCTTTTACGATTTCGACCAGGATGACTGGCTGGACATCTTTTTAGTCAACGGATCGCGGCTGGAGGGTTTTGCGAAAGTTCAGGAGCCGGTCTCGCGGCTCTTTAAAAACAATCGCGACGGGACCTTTACCGATGTCACCGTCAAGGCCGGCCTTGCGAGGAGCGGATGGGGCCAAGGGTGCTGCGTGGGCGACTACGACAACGATGGCTGGAACGACCTCTTCGTCAGCTATTACGGTCAAAATGTACTGTATCGAAACAATGGCAACGGGACCTTTACCGACGTAACGAAGCAGGCGGGCCTGCTCCAAAGCGGCAAGACGCGCTGGAACTCCGGCTGTGCTTTTCTGGATTACGATCGCGACGGCCATCTTGATCTGTTCGTGGCCAACTACATCGATTTTGACATTAAGACGGCTCCCCTTCCAGAGGCGGCGGGATGCGCCTATAAGGGCATTAAGGTAGCCTGCGGGCCGCCGGGGCTCGATGGCGGCAAGAACATCCTTTATCGCAACAATGGCGATGGGACCTTCACCGATGTCTCGCAGAAGTCGGGGATGTGGGAGACGATCGGGACGTATGCGCTGAGCGTCTCGGTCTCGGACATCGACAACGACGGCTGGCCGGACATCTATGTTGCCAACGATTCCACGGCGGCGACGTACTACCAGAATCAGAAGAATGGAACTTTTAAAGATATGGCGATCGAAGCGGGCATCGCCTATTCGCCCGACGGCAAGCCGCAGGCCGGCATGGGCGTGTCCATCGGCGACTTCAACCGCGACGGCCTGCTGGATATCGTCAAGACGAACTTTGCCGGCGATACCGATTCGCTTTACCTGAATCTTGGCGACGGCACCTTCGAGGACCACACTTATCTCTCCGGCCTCGGCGTCAATACGCGCTATCTTGGCTGGGGCGTCGGCTTCTTCGACATGGATAACGACGGCTGGCTCGACCTCCTGATCTCGAATGGGCATGTGTACCCAGAGGTTGATGGGACCCATATCGATGCTCCTTACGCGCAGCATAAATACCTCTATCGCAACCTACGGAATGGTCAATTTGAGGAAGTAACGGCTGCGGGCGGACCCGGGATCAACGACGCGGCGACAGCGCGCGGATGCGCCTTTGGCGACTACGACAATGACGGTGATCTCGACGTGGTCGTGAACTGCGTGAATGCTCTGCCGCAGCTGCTGCGGTGCGACTCGACCACCGGACGCAACTGGATCAAGATACGGACCGTGGGCGTCAAAGCGAATCGCTCCGGCATCGGCGCGCGGATCAGCGTCACAACGATGGTCGACGGCAAACCGTTCGTGCAGATTGAAGAGGTGCGGAGCGGCGGCAGCTACTATTCGCAAAACGATCTCCGCATCCACTTTGGTCTGGATCGGTCTATCAAAGCCGACGCGGTTGAGATACGCTGGCCTTCGGGGGCCACGGACACCTTCAAGGATTTAGCAGCCAATCATCTATATGTAGTAGAGGAGGGCGGCAAGCTACTGAAGACAATGGCCATGGGCGCGGGGAAGTCTTGAAGCCGTTTTGGTTCGCCCTCTTCGTAGCCTGCACAACGTATGCTCTACGCGCTCAAAGCGTCTATCCACCCACTACGAGCAATGCTCCTCCGGCATGGTTTGTCGATGTAGCCGAGAAGGCCGGCATTACCGTCCGTAACGTAAATGGCAGCGTCGAGGCAAAGCGATACATCATCGAAGCGACAGGGTCGGGCGTAGCCATTCTCGATTATGATCGCGACGGTTGGCCGGATATCTTTCTCGTCAACGGTTCAACCATCCAGGGTGCCGGCGAAAAAGAAAAACCTACAAGTCATCTCTTCCGTAACAATCACGATGGCACGTTCACCGATGTCACCGTTAAGGCTGGCCTGGTCTCTACCGGGTGGGGCCAGGGTGCATGCGTAGGCGACTACGACAATGACGGCAATGAAGACATCTTCGTCACCGGCTATGGCAAGAACCGCCTCTTTCACAATAAAGGCGATCGGACATTTGAGGAGGTCGCCGGGCCGGCCGGAGTAGCCGGGTCTGGCAAGGAGTGGGGTACCGGTTGCGCCTTTGTAGACTACGACCGCGATGGCAAATTGGACATCGCCGTCGCGAATTACGTCCACTTCGACCTGGCGAAGACGCCCGCGCCGGGGCAGGGAGCGGGTTGCATCTGGAAAGGCGTGCCGGTCATGTGCGGTCCGCGCGGCTTGGAGAGCGCCCCCAACATCCTCTTCCACAATCTAGGCGGAGGTAAGTTTGAAGATGCCAGTAGGGCAAGCGGATTCGAAAAAACGACCGCGCATTATTGTTTCTCCATTACAACGCTCGACTATAACGATGACGGCTGGCCGGACCTTTATGTCGCCTGCGATTCGACCCCGGCCATCCTCTATCGCAACAACAAGAATGGCACGTTCACCGATATAGGCGCGGACGCCGGCGTAGCCTTCAACGAGGATGGGCGGGAGCAGGCCGGGATGGGTTCCACGGCGGCCGATTACGACGGTGATGGACGCATCGATCTCTTCAAGACGAACTTTTCCGACGACACCTCGACGCTGTACCACAACAATGGCGATGGAACCTACACCGACGTCACCTTCCCCGCCGGTTTAGGCATCAACACCGACGCCCTGGGATGGGGAGCCATGTTCGCCGACGTAGATAACGATGGCTGGCCTGACCTGCTGGTCGCCAACGGACACGTCTACCCCGAGGTGGATTCGGCGAAACTCGGCGCGGCCTATCGAGAGCCGCGGTTGCTCTACCAAAATCTGGGGAACGGAAAATTCAAGGATGTCAGCAAGAGTTCCGGGCCGGGATTGACCGAGCCGCGCTCCAGCCGGGGGCTGGCCATCGCCGATCTCTTCAACGATGGGCGGCTTGAGGCGGTTGTCAATAACTTAAGCGACAAACCGATGTTGCTGGTCAATCAGGCGAAGAATACCAATCACTGGCTGGGGGTTTGGCTGGTGGGAACGACTTCAAACCGCGATGCTATCGGGGCACGCGTCACTCTCAAGGGTGAAAAGCGCTTCTGGGTCGATGAGGTACGGAGCGGCTCGAGCTACAACTCGTCGAGCGACCTCCGAATGCATTTCGGTCTAGGAGCGGAAACCAAGCTGACGAGCATGATTGTTCGTTGGCCAAACGGCGTAATGGAAACCTTTACGGCACCCGGCGCAGTCGACTGCATCGTCGAACTGACTGAAGGCAAGGGGCAGGCAAAGCTTTAGCCTTTCAGCTTAGGTCCACCCGCCATCACCGCGCTGAAGTGGTCGTGTTCTCGGCCGACTGCGTCGAGGCTATCTCGGCGTCAGCCTGCTTTTTGCTCAAAACGTCCAGGCGAACCTTCGCCGTGCCCGTTGACCGGATACCGAGGCGTTCGGCAGCCCCCCGGGAAAGATCGATAATGCGATCGGCGAAAAGAATGCCCCGGTCGTTGATGCGGACGATCACGGATTTATGGCTATTTAGATCGACCACCCGCACCAGGGTGCCGAACGGCAGCGTTCGATGACAAGCCGTCATCTGGGTCATGTCGAACGTCTCGCCGCTGGCGGTCTTGTGCCCGTCGAGGACCGCGCCGTACCAGGAGGCAAGACCCGTGTTGGCCTGTTTCGGCAAATTCGTGAGAAAGGCAAATCGTTTTTTAGAAGGCATCAGCTTTGCGGGTGCCGGAGGCGGAAGCGGTGTCACCTCAAGCGACAGCGGCCCGGTAAAGTCCAGCGCGTGATGAGTAAGGCTCGGAACGGCCATCATGAAGAGTGCAACGACTGAGCAGCTGGCGAGGCGGACTTCGTTTGTGAGGATCAAATACGCTCCGTGAATCGTGATTGCACCAGACGGCTCCGGGTGCCTTACGACTTCACTAGTATAGCTTCGCTCGATGATTCAGCCAAGCAATTTCGTTCTGCAATGTACAACAGGATCAACCACTTAGCTCCTTTGCACTATGAACGCGGCAATGCGCTCTGTCATGCGATGGGCACTTTCCAGATGTCGGTACAGTATTGTGCTATGGCTCGATCGGACGAGAAGATGCCGGACCGCGCCGTGTTCAGGATCGACATCTTGCTCCAGCCGGCGGCATTCTGGAAGGCCGCCCCAGCGACGGCTTGCGTCTGGATGTACGGCTGGAAATCGGCTAGGAGCATGTAGGTATCCTTATTCAGAATCTCGTCCAGCAGAGGACGGAAGAGCTCCCAGTTTCCCTTGCTGAAAGTTCCGCTGCCCAGTCCGTCGAGCACCTCGCGCAACAGCGGATCTCGCTCGTAGAAATCGCGCGGACGGTAGCCATCAGCCTTCATCTTGGCCACCTCCGGCGCGGTTAGCCCAAAGAGGAAGAAGTTCTCCGCGCCCACCGCCTCGCGAATCTCAATATTTGCGCCATCGAGCGTACCCATGGCCACCGCGCCGTTCATCATAAACTTCATGCAACCGGTACCCGAGGCCTCCTTTCCCGCGGTGGAGACTTGCTCCGATAGGTCGGCGGCGGGATAAATGCGCTGGCCGAGAGAAACGCTGTAATCGGGGATAAAGACGACGCGAAGAATCTTGCCGACCACGGGATCGTTGTTGACCAGCTCGGCCACCGTGCAGACTAACTTGATCATCAGCTTGGCCATGCGATAGCCGGGCGCGGCCTTGCCCCCGAAGATGAACGTGCGTGGCGTCACGTCCTTTACCGTCCCCGCCTTGATCTGCAGGTAGAGCGCGAGGATGTGGATGGCGCAAAGATGCTGGCGCTTGTACTCGTGAATGCGCTTTACCTGCACGTCGAACATGCTGGTCGGATCGACCGTGATATCCATGGTGCGCTGAATATACTCCGCGAGCGCCGTCTTGCCTTCGATCTGCCGCTTACGCCATTGGTCGAGGAAGCCCGCGTCGGTCGTAAACCGTTCGAGCTTGCAGAGCTGCGTCAGGTCGGTGTGCCAGGCCTGACCAATCGACTCGTCGAGCAGCGTGGCCAGCGGCGGGTTCGAGAGCATCAGCCAGCGCCGCGGCGTCACGCCATTCGTCTTGTTCGAGAAGCGTTCCGGGAAAAGCTCATAAAAGTCCTTGAGCGTATCCTGCTTCAGCAATTCCGTATGCAGCTTGGCGACGCCGTTGACCGCCTTGCTGCCCACCACGGCGAGATGCGCCATGCGAACGGTTTTATCGCCCTCTTCGCCGATAATCGACATCCGCGCCAGACGGGGCTTGTCATAAGGGAAACGCTGCTCCACGGTACGCAGAAACTGCGCGTTGATCTCGTAGATAATTTCCAGCAGGCGCGGCAACAGATCGCCGAAGATGTGCAGCGGCCAGCGCTCGAGCGCCTCCGGCAGCAGCGTGTGATTGGTGTAACCGAAGGTGTTGCTTGTGATCCGCCACGCCTCGTCCCACGGCAGACCATGCACATCGATCAGCAGACGCATCAGCTCCGCAATGCCGATCGAAGGATGCGTATCGTTCAGCTGTACGGTCCATTTCGTGTCGAAGTCAAGCACGCTCGGCTTCTGGATCAAGTGCAGGCGCAGCATGTCCTGCAACGAGCAGGAGGTAAAGAAATACTGCTGCATCAGCCGCAACCGCTTGCCGCCGTCTGTATCGTCGTTTGGATAGAGTACTTTTGAGATCGTCTCGGACTCCATCTTGTCCCGGACCGCGCCGATGTAGTCGCCCGTGTTGAACGCCGTAAAGTCGAACGAATCGGGGGCCTCCGCCTTCCACAAGCGCAAGCGATTGACAATGGTGTTGCGAAAGCCGGGGATTGGCGTATCGTAAGGAACGCCCATCACGACTTGATTCGGAATCCACCGCCGACGCAACATTCCCTTGTCATCCGTATAGGCCTCGGTACGGCCGCCGAACTGCACCTGGCATGATGCGTCCGAGACGGGCATCTCCCACGGATTGCCGTACTGCAACCATTTGTCGGAGTGCTCGACCTGCCAGCCGTCCCGTATCTCCTGCCGGAAGATGCCGAACTCATAGCGCAGTCCATAGCCGATCGCCGGAACTCCCAACGTCGCCATCGAATCCATATAACAGGCCGCCAGCCGTCCCAGGCCGCCGTTGCCGAGACCGGGCTCCGGCTCGCTCTCCGCCAGCGATTCCAAGCTGACCCCCAGCGAGTCAAGAGCCGCCGCGCAGTTCTCCGTCAGGTTCAGGTTCAGGAGGCCGTTCATCAGATGCGGCCCAAGCAGGAACTCCGCCGAAAGATAGCAGACGACCCGGACGTCGCGTTCCCGATACGACTGGATGGTGTTGATCCAGTCGTCCATCAGCAGATCGCGCACCATATGCGCGACCGCGTGGTAGCGCTCCGTCTCGGTCGAAACATCCAGCAGACGGCCTACGGTGCGCGTGAGATGGCTGAGAAATGAGGAGCGCAACGCCTCGATCGAGTTGTCGGCTGCTTCATGGGTGGCGATGCTCTGCTGCGTCTTGCTCACGGTCACCTGCTTGGAATAAGCGCTGCTGTCCTGCTTATCTTATGCGATGACGATGACGAACATCCGGCTGTGGAGCGGTTTCCTTAAGCACGGCTTCCGTTATGGCGTGCGCTGAAAATGCAATCTCGAATGGGACGCCTTCTCCGTAAAGTCGGCTTGCGGTGGCGTCAGTTCTAGGCAATCGTAGAACTGCCCTACTAAAGCTCCTACCGTTTACACGTATCGAAGCAAAATCGCCGGCTCCGCGCCACGGCGGTTGCACGGAGCAACATGGCCCGTTGCTTTCCTTGGTGCCCTCCCCAATTCATACGATATGCAGTGCCAGTCGCGATACCCTTAGAAGCTGTAACTGCTTCTCCCGCCGGACCCTCATGCAGCTCAGCACACCCTCATTTTTCGTCTTTTTCGTAGCCGTTTGGCTGCTGTACTGGGCTTTAGCTCGTATACCGCAGGCCCGTCTTTGGGTGTTGCCGGCGGCGAACGGCTTTTTCCTGGCGAAGTTCGGATTCTGGTATCTACTCTTACCCCTGGCCGCGTCGATCGATTTCCTGGTGGGTCTCGGTCTGGCACGGCAAAGTCGCGAAGATCGAGCCTTGCCCGGCGAACTCGAGCGCCGTGCTTTACTTGGCGTATCCCTTCTGCTCAACCTTAGTTTGCTGCTGATCCCGAAGATCGGCGCATTGGGAGGAGGCGAGCGTGGCGGCTGGCTGCTTACCCTTAGCCTCTCGTTCTACTGTTTCCAGGCCATGACTTACACCATCGATCTCTACCGGCGCGATGCAGACGCCCGCGCGGTCAGCGGCGGCATGGGATACCTCTCCTACCTGTCGTCCGCGCTCTTCTTCCCGGTCATGATCGCGGGCCCTATCCTGCGGCTTCATCCCTTCCTGCGTCAGCTTGCTTCTCCACCCGAGCTAACGGACGATCAAAGCGGCCGAGCGCTGCTGCTGATCGGCATCGGCCTGGTCAAAAAGCTGCTGATCGCCGACTTCCTCGGCCAGAATCTCGTCGCTCGCGTCTTTGACACTCCGACGCTCTACAGCGGCGCGGAGACTATCGCCGCCGTCTACGGCTACGCGCTCCAGCTCTTCTTCGACTTCTCCGGCTATACCGACATCGTGCTCGGCGTAGGCCTGCTGCTCGGCTTCACCCTGCCCGAAAACTTCCGTCAGCCTTACCTTTCCGTCAATCTGATGGAGTTCTGGCGGCGTTGGCACATTACCTTCTCCGAGTGGCTACGCGACTACCTGATGGAATCCCTTCCGCAGCGGCGGCGGCAATATCCTCTACTCTCCTACAGCTACAGCGTGGTCATCACGATGATGCTTGGCGGCCTATGGCATGGGCTGAGCTGGACCTTTCTGACCTGGGGCGCGTTGCATGGGTGCGCGCTGGCGGCGGTACGGGTGTGGAAGCAATCCAGCCTCATCAAAAAGCTGCGCGGCGGCCGCAAGACCATCCCCGGCGGCCAGATCGCCGCCACCCTCATCACCTTCCACTTCGTCTGCTTTACGTGGGTATTTTTCAACGCCTCCTCCATGGAAAACGCGGGGAGCGTCCTGAGCCGAATTATCTCGAACACCTGGTCGATCGACAATCTGACATGGCCGATCGTGAGCGTCCTGGTACTCGCGGCGGCTGCACATTGCCTTCCTCTCCGTTGGCTGGGCAAGTCGGCGGTGCTTGTATCGCGGGTGCCGTTTTGGGTGCAAGGCGCGGCCCTCGCGAGTCTAATCGTGCTGATCCAGGCGATCTCGGGCCATGGCTCGGCCCCTTTCGTTTACGGTAGTTTCTAAGCTCCTATGCGCTTTCCCCGCAAGACCGCGCTTACCCTGCTCGTCACCATCGTGATGCTGGCGGCGGTGCATCGCTGGAAACCGGATAAAGGTATGCCGCTCAGCATCGTAGCCAGTGCAGGCCGATTCGGCGAGCGTACCCCCCACGTCATCGCCCACACTCCCAAGCCCGCCGCGCCGATCGCCCCGTCGTCTCCGCCCGCGAACGAGTCAGCCGCGGCTGCGGCACCCAGGCCGATCCGCCCCCCGCTGGCCGAGTTCCTCTTCGACGACACCGGCGCACTCGATACCTTTTATGACCGGCTCAACGCGCTCGATAACCCAGTCGGCGAGGATCACGTCGCTATCCTCCATTACGGCGACTCGCCCACCACCGCCGACCTCATCACCGGCGATGTCCGCGCCCTGCTTCAACAACGCTTCGGCGATGCCGGCCATGGTTATCTGCTCACCGCCAAACCCTGGGAGTGGTACGGCCATCGCGGCACCGACATCGCCGCCCACGGCTGGACGATGAACACCGCCGTGGGCAAGGGCCACGCCGACATCTATGGTCTCGGCGGCGCGAGCTTCGAAGGGACCAGCGGCGCGTCCAGCCGTTTCACGATCAAAGACGGCACCCAAACAAGCATGGAACTCTCCTATTTCGCGCAACCCGACGGCGGCACCGTCTCCGTCAGCGCGGAAGATGGCGCGCCGCTGGCAACCATCAACACCGCCGGCGATACACGGCAACCCGGCTGGCAAACCGTTCCACTGCCGCAAGGCATCAGAGCCGTCAACTTAAAAGTCGTCTCCGGCCGTGTCGAACTCTTCGGCGAAACCTTCACCCGGCAACAACGCGGCATCCTCTATAACAGCCTTGGCCTGAACGGCGCTTCAACCACGGTCCTTTCGCGCGGCTTCAACCCCGACGTTTGGCAAGCCGAGTTGCGCCACGATGCCCCCGCGCTGGTAGTCATCAACTATGGCACCAATGAGAGCAGTTCGGCCGCCTTCGTCGAACGGCAGTACGAGAAGGAACTCCGCTCCGCCATCGCCCGCATCCGAAGCGCCCTCCCAAACGTCTCTATCCTTGTGATGAGCCCCATGGACCGCGGCGAGCGCCACGGCATCGACGAGATCGACACCATGGCCACTATCCCCGAGATCGTCGCCATTCAGAAGCGCGTTGCCGCGGACGCTCACTGCGCCTTCTTCGACACCTTCGAAGCCATGGGCGGCGAGGGCACCATGTCCCGCTGGTACACGGACCGGCCGAGGATGGTAGCCGCCGACCTGATCCATCCCACTCCGCAGGGTGCGGGCATCATCGCTCAGGTCTTCGTTAAAGACCTGCTGCAGGGATACGACAGCTACCACGTCGCACATCTACCTCCCGCTCAAACAGCAATCAACGGGAAGCAGGCTCGCCCGGAATGAAGAACGGTGCCGGGCTGCTGCTTCGTCTGCTTCTACTCGCCTGCCTTACGGGTGAACTCCAAGCCGCGCCAATAAAAGTCAAAGCCGTGGCTAAAAAATCCTCCACCTCCGGCAAACGTGTCGCAACCACAAAAGCAAGACCCGCCGCCGCCAGGTCAAAGAGCAAATCGACTCCAGCCATGAAGTCACTTAAGGGTAAGAAGGTCCGCATCCCGCGTACCCTCCGCACCGTTCCCGTCAGCCCGATCCTCCGAGAGAGCGCGATCGGGCATGTGGAGCGCACGTTAGTCGAGACGGCCTCTTCGCCCTTCCTCTATTCCGCCGCGCTCAAGCCGCTCTTTACCGCTCTTGCGGCCGAGCAGGCCGACCACGCGGGCGCGCCCGGCACCGCCTCCATGACCGTCCGCATGATGCAGTTCGGCGACTCGCACACCGCGGCCGACCTCTTCACCGGCGAGTTGCGCGTCAGGCTCCAGGCCGGCTTCGGCGATGGCGGCCTCGGCTTCCAATTTCCCGGCCATCCCTTCGCCGGCTACCATCTGGCTGGTTCGACACGGACGCAGACTGCAGGCTGGTTTACCGAGGGTAACCACTTCACCGCGCTGGGCGATGGCGACCTGGGTCTCGGCGGCATCAGTATCAAGACCGATCAGTCCGAACAAACGGTTACGCTCGAAACAACCTGCGATACGCTACAGCTGCACTTCCTGCGACAGGAAGGCGGAGGGCGACTGCAGTTCCTGGACAATGACACCCCCATCTCCGTGATTGAAACTGCGGCGACTACCGAGGGCAGCGGCCTCGCACCCAGCGCGGCCGGCACCTTCAGCTATGCTTGCACTGCCGGAACGCATACCTTCCGCTGGACGGCTCTCGACAACGCGCCCGTGAAGCTGCTCGGCGTGATAACCGAGCAGCCCGGCGTCACCTACGAATGCCTCGGCATCAACGGGGCGGTGGCTCCGCTAATGCTCCGCTGGAACCCCACCCTCTTCGCCGAGTACCTCCGTCAGCGCGCGCCGAAGCTGATAGTGCTCGCCTACGGCACCAACGAGGCGGGCGGCTCGGCGGATGGGTTGGCGAGCTACCCCGCACAATTCAACCATCTGCTCGACACGCTCCATAACACCGTCCCGGAGGCATCGATCCTCGTTCTCGGCCCGTTTGAACGCGACATCGCCTCCGGTCGTGGCCGCCGCCGTTCATGGCACGCCCTCGCGGGAGTCGACCGCATCATCGCCATTCAAAAAGAGGCTTGCCTCACGCATGGATGCGCCTACTGGGACGCCCGGCGGCGCATGGGCGGCCTGGGTTCCATGACGCAATGGGTGGCCGCCGGCCTAGCCCAGCCCGACCGCACTCACCTGACCGGCACCGGCTATCGCCAACTCGCCGATGCCCTTTATGCCGATCTCATTCACGCGTATAACGGAAATCAGCAGGCGCAATCAGGAACAGAGCAGCCCTAAACAAGGAGAGCCATTCGATGGAAAAGCGCGCCGGAATCCTTAAAGTGCTTCATGCTGTGTCGGACCGGAACCTCACTCCAGCCGAGGACGAGAGCCTCTTCACCTCCGGGCTTCTGGACTCGTTCGCGCTGACGGATTTTGTCGTTGGTCTTGAAAAGGAGTTCTCCGTCACCATCCCCGATGCCGACATGACTGCCCGCCGCTTCGACACTCTCCGCAAGGTGGAGGATTACCTCGCCGCGAAGGGTGCTTAGACGATGGCCTATCTGCGGAGCTTTGGCGCGGCCTTGCCTGACCGCGTTGCCTCAAACATGGATCTGGCACCGGCGCTTGGCGTTACCCCGGACTGGATTCTAAGCGTCTCCGGTATTGCGGAACGCCGGTACGCGGCAGCCGGAGAGACCATAGCCAGCCTCGGCACACGCGCGGCGATTGCTTGTCTGGAAAACGCCGGGATCGCCGCCTCGGAGCTAGGCATGGTGATCGTCTCAAGCGGATCGAGCGAGCGCTTTTGCCCCGGCCCCGCCTGCCTGATCGCCGCGGCTCTCGGCCTTACGATGACGCCCGCTCTCGACCTGCCCATCGCCAGTGCCGGTTCGCTCGTGGGAATGTCGCTCGCCGCGCGGCTATCAGCCACGGTTGGCCCCATCCTGGTAGTCGGTTCGGAGATCATGTCGCGTCGCGTCAGCCATACGCCCGACGGGAAAGACACCGCCATCCTCTTCGGCGACGGCGCGGGTGCCTGCCTTATCAGCCCGGACGTTGGCTTCGCCCGTATCGCCGATTCCGCCCTCTTCACGGACGGCAATATCGCCGAAGCGCTTACTATCGACGACGGCATGATCCACATGGACGGCACCGCCATCATCCGGCATGTCTCGCGCAAGCTGCCCCAGGCCATCTCCACCGTACTCGACCGCAACGGCCTGGAGGCGCGGAGCGTCGGCACCTTTCTGCTGCATCAGGCAAATCTCAATCTCATCACCCGCATCGCAAAAACGCTAGACGCTCCTCTAGACCGCTTTTATGCCAATATTCGGCGTTACGGCAATACCTCTTCGGCCTCCATGCTGATCGCCGCATCGGAATGGCGGGAGCAAAACCCCGGCGCATTGACCGAGCCGCTCATCTTCGGCGCATTCGGGGTTGGACTCAACTGGGGCGCGCTCCTCGCCCTGCCGCCAGTCTGATACCCGCGCATCGTACAATAGTCACAGCGCGGCCCGACGCGGAGGGATGTGTGAGCGGTTGAAACAGGCGGTCTTGAAAACCGCTTTACCTTTGCGGGTAACGGGGGTTCGAATCCCTCTCCCTCCGCCACAAACACATTTAGAAATCGAACCGGCGCTGAGGGCAGCCGCGTCTAAAGAGCCATGCCCGATACTGCGACGCGCCCGAGCTCCTTCGACCGCACCCTGGCGAATGCGCGCTCCACCATGGGCTTCGGCGAGATCGCCAGACTGGCCATCGACAGCTTTCGCGCCAGCAAGGTCCGCTTTCTGCTCACCATGCTCGGCATGATTATCGGCTCGGCCTCGATCATCCTGGTCACGACGCTCGGCCTGACCGGCAAAGAATACGCCCTCAATCTGATCTCTTCGATCGGCACCAACATGGTCGAGATGCAATACTCCGGCGGCAGCGTGGCCGGGCCCAACAACACTACCACCCCCGACTTCATGACTCGCGAAGACCTCCGCGCCGTCGTCGACCAAGTGCCGGGCGTGGTCGCCTCCTCCCCCATGCTGGAGTTCCACGACAACATCTCCATCGGTGGCGGTTTGACGAAAGAGACGATGATCCTCGGCGTCTCGCCGCAGTATAAAGACATTCGCAATCTACTCGTCACCGCCGGCCGCTTCTTCGACGACCAAGACTCCTCCGCGCACACCAAAGTTGCCGTGCTGGTGCAGCCTTTCGCCAAAACGCTCTATGGTTCCGACTCCGCGGCGGTCGGCCGCAGCATCACGGTGGACGGCATCCCCTTTACCATCATCGGCGTCTTCAAGATGCGTATCGACACCTTCGGCCAGTCCGAAGTCAACGATCAGACCATCCTCATTCCGTATCCTGTCGCCCGCTACTTCACCGGAACGGACACGGTGAAGGAGATTTTCTTTTCGGTCAAGAACTCGCAGCTCGTAGTCCCCGCCTCCCGAGAAATCCTTGCCGTCATCAAGAGCCGTCATCGCCCCACCTCCGTTTACAACCCCTTCGTGATGACCGAGGTGTTGCAGGATATGGCCAAGATCGCCGACATGCTGACCATCGTCCTTACGCTGGCGGCGTTTGTAACACTCATCGTCTCCGGCGTCGGCATCATGAACTCGATGCTGGCCAATGTGCAGGCGCGTATCCGGGAGATCGGCATTCGCAAGGCCATGGGTGCCACCAGCCGCGAAATACGTCTCCAGTTCCTGACCGAGGCCGTCTTTCTGTCGCTTTGCGGAGGTGCGGTGGGAACCGTCCTGGGGTTGGCGCTGCCGTTTTCCGTCGGCTTGCTGACGCCTTTTACTATCCCCATTTCGCCCTGGTCGGCGGTGATCGCGCTTTCAACCTCCGTCCTGGTCGGTGTTATCTTCGGGACTCTTCCGGCGAACCGCGCGGCGCGCCTGGACCCCGTAGAAACGCTCAAATACGAGTAGTTCTTGGCCCATGAAAACGCCCATGCGCGATCGTGCGCATGGGTGTTTCGCGTTGCGAGGTAAGCTAAGCGGCCGTGGGTGCTTCCGCCGGCTGATCGCCCATAACGGTAACCTTGACATGCGAGGTCACCTCTCGGTGCAGCTTTATCGGTACATGGAACTCGCCCAGCGTCTTGAGTGGCTCTTCAAGCGAAATCTTGCGACGATCCACAGGGAAGCCCTGCAGTTCCAAAGCGTGCGCGATATCGCCCGAGGTGACCGACCCGAAGAGATGGTCGTTCTCGCCAACCTTCCGCTCGAACGTGAGCTCCACCATGTCCATCTGCTTGGCAAGCTCCTGCGCGGATGCCTTCTCCTTCGCCGACTTACGGATCGCCGAGCCTTTCATCTGCTCAATGACCGCTTTATTGGCGAGCGTAGCCTCAATGGCCAGCTTACCCGGCAGCAAGTAGTTGCGGCCGAAGCCGTCCGCCACCTTCACCACATCGCCCCGGATGCCGAGCTTCTCCACATCTTCTTTCAGAATGACTTCCATAATCTCTCCAGTCTTGTAGTAAGGGCGCGCCCTAGAAGCGCGCGGCAAAGGCCAGCAGAGCGATGTTGCGCGACTGCTTGATAGCGAGCGAGAGGCGGCGCTGGTGGCGGGTGCAGACGCCCGTCAGACGGCGCGGCACAATCTTGCCGCGTTCGGCGACAAAGCCCTGAAGCAAGCGCACGTCGCGATAAGAGATCGCGTCGATCTTCTCCGTGCAGAACTTACAAACCTTCTTGCGGCGAAAGAACTTACGTCCGCCAGGACCGCCACCCGCGCCGGGAGCGCCCGCCGGACGAGGAGGACGGGGACCCGAGGAGGGAGGACGGGGAGTGAATTGCTGCGGCGCGGAAGATGCCGGGGTGCCGGGGGTTTCATCAGCCATGATAATTTCCTTTCAAGCGTTTAGACCGGACCATTGCTCCAGATTCACTAAGGAGTCTCTGAACCTTCGAACCTTGTGGGCGTAAAGGGAAGCGAGGCCGGTACGGGGTGTTACCTTGTGACAGCAACGTGTTGCCGCCACGAATTTTGACCGCCCGGATAGTTAGACCGACGCGGGTACAGTTTCCTCTTCGGCAGCGGCAGTCTCGGGAATGGCGGCCTCCGCGGCTGGCGCATCAATGCTCGCCGGGGTAAGCGGCGCGGCCTCGGCATCCATGGAAGGCTGCACGGCCGGTTGCGCCACGGGCTGTGCGCTGCGCTTGACCTTCGAGTCGCGGAGAGTCTTTACCTTCGCCAGCCGCTTCTCTTCTTCATCCATCCGCACGGTAATAAACTTGATCACCGGCTCGGAGACGCGCAGACGGCGCTCGATCTCGGCAATCAGCTTGCCTTCGGCACCAATCGTCAACAGGACATAGAAGCCGTCATTGAACTTCTTCACCGTATAGGCGAGCCGGCGGCGGCCCATCTTCTCCGTGGACTTAATTTCGCCGCCACCGTCGGTGACATTCTTGTGAAAGCCTTCGATCAGCTTGTCGAGGTCGGCTTCTTCCACGTCCGGGCGGACGATGAACATGATTTCGTAAGAGCGTGTATTCATGCGTTTACTTCTTTCCGCGAAGTTCTGCTTCGCACCGTCCGGCGTGTCGGGCTGCCGGTCCGGTCTGGAGATGATGCTGCTCGTGCTCTACTACTCTTTACTTCTCTGATTGAACTCGCTCATCGCGGGTCCAGCCCCTCGCGTCAGAATCATCTCAACCGCTGAAGTCACGCGGTCGAGCACCTCGTCGAGGACTACCAGCTCCTGCCGGCGCATCGGCGATAGCAAATATCCCGTGCCGCCGGCCTTCACCTCGCGGCCGTCGGGAGCATTCGGCTTACCGACGCCGATCCGCACCCGCAACCACTCTTCCGTCCCAAGCACGCCGGAGATCGACTTCACTCCGTTGTGCCCGCCCGCCGAGCCTCGTTCCCGAATACGGAGCGTGCCTAGCGAAATCGCCAACTCGTCGTAAAGGACGATCAAGCCCTCGGACGGAATCGCAATCTCCAACTCCTGAACCAGAGCGGCCACGGACAGCCCGCTTAGGTTCATAAACGTCTCCGGCTTGGCAAGCAGGACCTCTTGTCCCGCCAGCTTTGCCTTTGCCGTTATCGCCTTGCCCCGGCGGTTTGAAATCACCACGCCGCAATCATCCGCGATGCGGTCAATCGCCAGGAACCCGGCATTATGCGGCGTAAACTGATACTCGATCCCGGGATTCCCCAAACCTACAATCAGTTTCACGCCGCCCTGTCCCACGACTCCAACCTACTTCTTCGCCTTGGTATCGGCCGCGGCATCCGGTGCGTCGGTCTTGCCCTTCTTGGCAACCTCGGGCTCCGTCGTCGAAACAACAGCGGCCTCCGCCTCGGCCTCTTCCTTCATCGCCGTCACGTGAGCGACCGTGGCATCTTCTTCGCCCAGAAACTTGATCGAACCCGAGTGCGGCAGGTCCGAGACATGGATCGCGCCGTTCAATTCCAACCCGCTGACATCGACGTCGAGGTGGCTCGGAATATCGCCGGGAAGGCACTCAATCTCCACCTCGCGCAACACATGCTCGAGCACGCCGCCCTGCGTCTTAACGCCGACCGGGGTACCGGTCAGTTGAATCGGCACAGATACCCGCATCGCCTTGTTCATCGCAATGCGCTTCAAGTCGATGTGCAGCAACGCGCCCTTGATGGGCTCATTCTGCCAATCGACGATCATCGCCTTCACGGGACCAGCGCCGGTTACGTCGAGATCGAAAATGGTGTTATGACCGGAATCGGAGTGAAGAATCTTAATGATGACGCGCGGATCGACCGTAACCGCGACGGCATCCTGGCCCGCACCGTAGACGACAGCGGGAATCTTGCCCGAGACACGCACACGGCGCGCGGCATTCTTATTGAACTTGCCCTCGCGCGGGGTCGCGACGACGGCGGGAATAATGGAGGATGCTGCCATGGTTGGACTTCCTTTCGGGCACGGAGTTGAGCTCCGCTCCCTTTGACAACTCGTTACCTAGGTGAACAGCGTACTGACGCTGGTCTCCATATGAATGCTCTCAATCGCGCGACCCAGAAGGCCGGCAATCGAAAGCACCTTGATCTTCGACACCGCTCGCGCATCTTCGCGCAGAGGGATGCTATTGGTCACAATCAACTGCTCCAATCGCGACGACGCAATGCGTTCCACCGCTGGCCCTGAAAGCACCGGATGCGATGCGCAAGCGTAAACCTTGTCCGCGCCCTGAGCCAGCAACGCGTCGACCGTCTTCACTAGTGTACCCGCGGTATCGATTATATCGTCGAGAATTAAGCACGTTCTTCCGCGAACGTCGCCAATGACGTTCATCACTTCGGTCACGTTGATATCCGTCCGGCGCTTATCGACGATGGCCAACGGCACGTCCAGCTTTTTAGCGAAGAAGCGCGCCCGCTCCACGCCACCCGCGTCGGGCGAAACGACCGTCAAGTTCGGCAGCTTGAGATCGCGAAAGTAGCTGACCAGCACCGGACTGGCGAAGAGATGATCGACAGGAATATTGAAGAAACCTTGAATTTGGGCCGCGTGGAGATCGACCAGCAAAGCGCGGTTAGCCCCAGCCGTGGTCAAAAGATCGGCCACCAGCTTTGAAGTAATCGCTACGCGAGGCCGGTCTTTCCGATCCTGCCGGGCATAGCCATAGTATGGAATCACCACCGTGATGCGCCCAGCGGAGGCGCGTTTCAACGCGTCCATCATCACCAGCAACTCGACCAGATGCTGATCGACGGGGAAACAGGTTGGCTGCACGAGAAAAACGTCCGCGCCGCGGACGTTCTCCAACAACTGAAAATGTATTTCGCCATCGGAAAACCGCTGCAGGCGCGTTTCACCCAGCGGCACCCCGACAAACTTGCAGATCTCCTCGCTAAGCCCGGGGTTAGCCGAACCGGAGAAGATTTTGAAACCCCTTCCCTCGCCCGGTCGCGCGGAGCGTTTTCTCTCGGCGGCGGTCCGGGCGTTGCTGGAAGGCGTGGCGGAGGCGGTCAAGTCGATCTCGGACGCCTCGCGCGTGTTGCTGTAACTTGGGGAAAGAACGGCAGTCGTGTCTTGTTGTCTCACGTTGAAACCCTCCAGGCTGGTTGACCTCGGGTGCTTCTGCTGCTTGTCTGGCGCGTGGCCGGTTTCTGCCACGATACTTCTCTTGCAAAGTAAAGACGTGCTCTTTCAAACTTCTGCTCCGCGCCGGCGGTGTTCTCGCCTGGCAGAGTTCAATCCAGCTTCTGCGGCTGGTTGCGCCGCGAAAGATCCTAAGTTCCATTCGCCGGGATCAGGCGATCGGCATCATTGGTTGGGCGACTAGGATTCGAACCTAGACAAAGAGCTTCAAAGGCTCTGGACCTACCGTTAGTCGATCGCCCAGTAAGTTGTTCCGAGCACTCCGCCCAAAACAAACTACCCTGCGAACATTGTGCGCCAGTATTCGGTGCGAGGCAAGGTCTCTGTCAGCAAAGCCTTGACGCCCGAAGCCTGAACGCGGTGTTGAGCTGCTTCCGCGTCGCCGATAGACCGGTAAAGTCCAAACAAAGCCGAGCCGGAGCCCGAAAGCGCGGTATACGCCGCTTTCCCAGCCACGCCATCTCCCGTCAAACAAGACTTGATTTCGTGTAGGGAGGGATGCAATGAGAAGACTACTCGTTCGAAGTCATTATCGAACATGAAATCGTTCCACTCTAGGCTAGAGTGCCGTTCGCTAAGCTCTTTCTTAACAAGCAAAGAGTAAGCAAAACTCAACTTATCCAGGTTAACGGGGCGACCTGAAAATGTCAAGTCATTTGCGGCCAGCGCATCCCAGTCGCGAAAGGCCTGCGGCGTCGATACACCGACACTCGGCACGGCCATCACGCACGGCATCGCTTCGAGATCGAGAATAGCCGTCACCTGTTCCCCGCGCCCAGTACCCAGCACCGCTCCGCCCACCAGAAACAGCGGCACATCCGATCCCACGCCCGCGGCCAGCTCCATCCGCTCCGCCTCGGGCAGCGTTACCCCTAATTCGCGCTCCAGGCCCAGCAGCGCCGCCGCCGCGTTCGCCGACCCCCCCCCCCAACCCCCCAGCACCCCC